>JBOGRL010000342.1:0-2135 GCA_050749505.1 Nitrososphaerales archaeon | reverse complement strand
GCTTCTGAGCTGCTACGAGGAAATCAATGTAATCATCGTCATCGCTTTTTGGAGGGTTCATTCGCAGGATGAAATACAGGAAAACAGTCCTAGGCCGAAAGCTTTTCGGCCAACTGCGTAACTCCTAATTCTATTGAACAACTCGGGGAGTTCTTCAACGAAGTCCATAGCCCTAAACGGTGCATCTCCCAATGACAATAGAATTTATCCAAATATTAAGAAATTCTTCAACGGCGGAGTTTATCCTGTAAACCCCCGATATTCTGAAGTTTAAGGGTTAAAGTGTTATTCTGGCATCAATGAGCTGCCTCTCGGTGTAAATTGTGCCGGCAATTAACATTCCTCGGGACAATGTTCTGGATGCGCTCTGAACTGCGGACAGCGTGGAGTGAGACCCGCAACTGTCTTTCCAAAGGCACTAACGCAAGTTTGAGGGTGGAAAGATAATAGAAAGCGAAATCAAGGAAACTGCTTTAAAGTAGGATATGACAGTGCAAGAGCGAATTCTATGGTTTTGTGAATACTAGGTGGATCTGGTCTCTTCTTGATATCAATCGCTCCTAAAAAATAGGTGAAGAAATATGACATCGAAAAATGTCCGGGCACTTGTTGCAGACAGAATTAATGATCAAGTATCTGTGGTAATCAAGGAACTATCTGTTGATAATTTGCCGCCTGGCGAAGTTCTGGTCCGAGTTGCTTATTCTGATGTGAATTACAAGGATGGGCTAGCCTGCTCCCCAACCGGACGCGTTGCCAAGACTTATCCGATCATACCTGGGATAGATTTTGCAGGCACTGTTGTTGAATCGAGCTTTACGGGTATAAAGCCTGGAGAGAATGTTCTGGCAACAGGTTATGAAATGGGGGTATCAAGGCACGGTGGTTTTTCGGAGTACTCGCGCGTTCCCGCAAATTGGGTCGTTCGCCTTCCCTCTGGCATGACTCTCAGAGATTCCATGGTGTTTGGGACGGCAGGATTAACTGCGGCGTTATCGATTAACTCTCTCCAAATAAATGGACTTACACCAGACACCGGACCCGTTGTAGTTACGGGGGCACCGGGCGGCGTCGGAAGTATTGCAGTAGCCCTTCTATCAAAGATGGGATACGAAGTTGTTGCAAGTACCAGGAAAAGAGAATCCGCAACAGAGTATTTGACCAGATTGGGCGCCGCGCAAGTGATCTCGACTAATGAGATATCTATGAGCAATCACCGAGCGTTAGAGAAGGAATCTTGGGCGGGAGCTGTTGATACAGTCGGCGGCGAGACTCTGAGCGCTCTAATTCGTAAGACAAAGTATCGCGGCTCAATTGCCGCATGTGGTTTGACCGGAGGTGCAGAGGTTAGCGCGACGGTTTACCCCTTTGTTCTGAGAGGCGTCAATCTTCTTGGCATCGAGTCTGTTTATTGTCCAATGTCTCTGAGGCTACTGCTGTGGAACAAACTGGCGAATGATTGGAAGCTCCCCAAGAATATTTTGGACATGATTTCTTCAGAAATTGTGCTTGAACAGCTGCCACTGAAATTGAAAGAGATATTGGAGGGGCAGGTTCGAGGACGTACCGTAGTCAGGCTAGTCTCTTGAAAAATTCCAGATGACGAAAATACTTCCAGTCCTGAGCAGCATTAACGATCCCAAGCGCACAGCTCAGGTTTTGAAGTACAGTTTATCTCGAACGCGTGAACTGACCGTGGTACATCGAGAAAAATTTCGAATCTTCTTCAAATATTCACTCCAATTTTTGCGAGTCCTGTCGATGTCTCTCTGGGCTCGCTCATGCCTTTCAACAATCTCTGTATCACGCTTGGGCCATCGAACACAAGTGAAGTAAGTAATTGGACGGTTTTCGCTCCCTGATCCAGTGCTTGCCTGATATCGCTCGGCTTGGAGATGCCGCCGACTGAATTGATTTCAAAATTTGATGATGGTACAATCTTTTGAATTTGCTTGATCGCGTCGATCGTGTAACTGAAAAGGGGCGGCCCGCTATAGCCCCCAGTTCCTATTGAGAGTCTGGGTTCTTTGACCGGAATCGCGTTTCCCGAAGTAGCTCCCTCAAAGCCGAGATCGCTCCAAACCTTGATCATTTCCAGATTTTTCTTGGACTGCTCCGCATCATGGAATGGAGGA
>JBOGRL010000341.1:0-4346 GCA_050749505.1 Nitrososphaerales archaeon | reverse complement strand
GCTTCTGAGCTGCTACGAGGAAATCAATGTAATCATCGTCATCGCTTTTTGGAGGGTTCATTCGCAGGATGAAATACAGGAAAACAGTCCTAGGCCGAAAGCTTTTCGGCCAACTGCGTAACTCCTATGATCTAAAACAACAAAAATTTTCGAAGTTTACTTGGGATAGATTTCCTCCGTTGATCACGCTTCACTATCAGGGAATACTGAGAAAGCATACCATTTCGCACCGAATCGAATCAAACTCTCAATCAGATTCCACCTGACTAATAACCCGATAATATTGAGCGCATCCCAATCTTTTCTCATTTTCTACGCACTAGATCATAGAAGTTTGATAGAGTTCGCTCAACCTCATCGAGAGGACTCTCAGGGTTTATGCCTAGAGTTGACTTCGAAAGATTACTGAACCGTTCCATCTTTCGCATTGCAGTATCTCTAAACATTAGAATTATCCACTTTTCCTCCAGGGAAACAAGACCGGTGTAGTGTAGTTGCTGGGGGAGTTTACCCCAAAAAATGGTTCCTGAAACTCAGCTCAAAAGCATGATATTGAAACAACTAGAACCCTGTTCAAGGAAGGTCAAGGAAACCTGAAACGCTTCCAGTAAAACAGGTACGCAAAAAAGAATCTCGAGAAAAGAGCGTGTGTAGTTTTCCGCCTTCCGCAAGACACCACCACCTCATATCTTTTTACCCAAGTTTTAAAACTCACTTCCTCAGATTTTCGCATAAAGAAAATCAAATTTGTGCGCCAAAATCCAGTTGATCCACAAACCAAAGAGCGCACTCGTGTTTCTGTATTTTGATGATAGCTTCCAAAAACTCAAACTCGCGCAGGACGAGCTATCACAAAGCTCAGAATTCGACGACCAAAGCTACAATGAGATAAGCAAGACTTTGGAAGAAAGGGGCATCACGACAAAGCTCGTGATTTTCAAGTTCGTCCCCGACCAGCCAAAATTATTCCTTCCGCAGACCATCGAAAACATTTCAAACGCATCCAAAGAGGAAATTGAAATGCAGGCCCTCCCTATCTTATTTTTCGACGAGATGCTCCCGTAGATTTTTTCTTCTTGACCCTCTTTTCCACTTCGACCTTGTGAAATTTGCAACGGCCGACAGATCGGTTTGAGAAATAATACCGAAACTTATTTGCCGCCGCATCGGAAATTAATCCATCTTTTCGAACGCTTCTGATGTTGCCCAGTCTTTCGAGTATACTCGTACTCTTGAACCCGTACCACTCGAATCGATCATAATCTTCAATAATCAAAAGATCAGTAATTCTGTTATTTGGCTCAACAGATAAATCTACAATCGAGTCTTCCACGAACTGGATGTCCCGTGGAATCACTGCGCACGGCTTCGCGTCTTCCCTTTCTTCGTATTTTTGCCCAACTTCATGATCGCAAAATTCGTAATCCCCATTACAAATGGTGCATGAAAACCACTTCACCCTGACTACAGGATTCAGGCCAGCCCGACCTGAGGCCGCTCTTCTTATTGCATCTTGACTGAAGAGCGTGATTATAATTTGAATCGGGGCGCTTCCCCATGGTGCGTAGACAGTCGTACCAAAGGCGAGTGCTTTGCGCACTGCAACCTTTCCCAGTTTCGCGGCTGCGGCTTCTTTCTTCCGAGCTTCGTACATCAACCTAATAATATCCTCATCAGAGATGGCATTCCCTCCTCCATCAACCAGTAAAGTAGACCCAATTCTCGCGACGACATTTCGCTTTGTTCTCTTTCCGCTTGCTATGAGGTTATCTAAAAATTGAGCTAACTCGACAGATGTCGCACCAGTTTTCACTGATATCGCAATGCTCGTGATTCCCTCAACTGGAGAAATCGGCGATCTTCGATCGACGTAATACCATTCACTGATTTCAGCCGGCTCAACTTTACTCTTCCTGAAGGCATCAATCAAGCCACCGACCAACTTTGACCTCTCTGGTTCCTTCATCGGTTTTTCAACCGGAGTTTCTATTATGACTTTTACAGGGGCCAAAAACGATGTAAAATTCTTGCAATCTCCAATTCTTATAAAATGAACTACTACTTTCTCCCACACACCGATATCATAGATAAGAACGACATGAAGGAAAAAACACGCTTTGAAAATACTCGTAATTCAGCACAATACTTGGGAAGGTCTGGAAATAATCAGGTCATACATTCGAATAACCCAAACCAAAATAGACATTATTCACATGTACAAGGATGGGCAGGCTGCCACTGCTTCCATGCTCAAAAGCTGGATAAGATATGGCGGCAGCTGGCCTGGGTTCAATTTTGGGAAAAGAAGGCCATGTCAAAAGAGACAGTCGAGTCCCAGAAATATCCTTACAATTGTTGCGTTAAGATATTCGGAAACTTTTTGGATCTAACTTAGAATTGCGTTGACTAACCAAAATATCCCTTACATTCGAGCTAACTCTTAAAACTGTAAAAACTCTCGCCCTGCCGAACAAGTAGGGTGCTTTTTGGAGGAATCATTTTTGAACGCTAGGACAGAGTCTAGTTGGATGTTATCATTTCTTGATGAAGATGAGCTATTTCTCAGCGTTTTTCATAAAATAACATGATTTCTACTAAATTATTACGAGGAGAACACCGATTCCATAAAAGACTCAACCGGTGACTAACATTCATCTTTTCCATCCGTTATCCAAAACCACTCAGTCAGGCAATCATGCCAGCAGCGAAACTTGGTAAAGATTACGGCACAAGCCCAAAGTGCGGACACACAATTCTCAAAACCGGCTTGTGCTCAGTCCTGCTTCTATTCCAAAGACAGCCACCTTACGCCCGTTGAAGCAAGAGATTTTACAGCCCCTGGATAATTTTTTCAACTCCTCATCTAACACATTCAGACAAAGAGTAAATGGAATCACGTACAGATCATATATCGGATCTACACGACGCCCCAATAACACATAATGCTCACTTTATGTGATTAATCAGAGTGAGTCGATATTATAATCGACGCATATCAATATCTTGTCTTGAATGAAATTTTGAATCAAAATACGAAAGTAATTCAAGCAGAAAATTTGACGAAAAAGTTTGACGGCAAGATAGTTGTCGATCATATTTCATTTAGCGTAAGCGAAGGAGAACTGTTTGGGTTTCTGGGACCAAATGGCGCGGGAAAAACCACGACGATCAAGATGCTCACGACGCTCGCTTCTGTGAGTGATGGAAGGGCGAGTGTCGCAGGCTATGACGTAAGCAAAAACGCCGGCGCGGTGAGGGCGAGCATAGGTGTTGTTCCTCAGCAACTCACCGCGGATGAGGAACTAAAGGGGATGGAAAACCTGATACTGACCGCAAGGCTCCAACACGTTCCTGGCGGAGAGGCTCGAAAGAGAGCAGAGGAACTAATGAAACTAGTTGACCTTGAAAATTCTGCTGAAAAGCGCGTAAAGACCTATTCGGGCGGGATGCGCAGGCGACTTCAATTAACCATGGGCTTGATCCACACACCAAAAATCCTGTTCTTGGATGAGCCGACACTCGGATTAGACATCCAGACTCGGACAAAGATGTGGGAGTACATAAGGCGGCTGAACCGCGAAAATGGGCTTACAGTGTTCATGACAACACACTACTTAGAGGAGGCCGACTCTCTCTGTGACAGGATCGCGATAATAGACAACGGCGTGATCAAGGAGTCGAGCTCGCCAGTGCAACTCAAAGAGAAGCTCGGCGGAGATATTCTTACGATAGAGGTGACTGAAGGCCAGAACCTGACCGAGTTTTTGAAAAACATGCAAGACATTTCAGAAGTCACAGAGCCAAGACCCAGCACCTATCGGATGAAACTACCTCACGTTGAAAAAATTCTTCCGATTATAGTACAGGGAGTAACGCAGAGAGGGCTAAAGGTCGTTGGCATCTCGTTCACAAAACCCACGTTGGAGCAAATCTTCCTCGAGGTGACGGGAAGGTCGATCAGGGATTCGGAAGAGCACTCCAACCGCGCAATGGGGCCCAAGAACTGGGATTAGAGGGAGAGTTGAATTTGAGAATGCTTTTTGGAGATACACTCGCACTCACCGAAAGGGCCCTAAAGAAGTGGGTTAGAAATCCCGCGGCGATAATGCCAGGTCTCTTCATGACTGTGTTCTGGCTCGCACTTTTTGGCAGCTCGTTTAATCCAACCACCATAATACCAACGCAAGGCCTACCTTCATCCTTGGTTTCTGAGATCCAGTCCTCGATCTTGGGCGAAACGTTTGGTGGCGCGGCCAACTATATCACTTACCTTGTGGCCGGGGTAATCTCACTGATCATCGTGTTCAACATGGCGTTTGGCGGCATCGATATTGTTCTTGACAGGC
>JBOGRL010000340.1:0-7189 GCA_050749505.1 Nitrososphaerales archaeon | reverse complement strand
ATCTTATACGAACCAGTACGGCGTTCAGGTGAACCCTTGCGTTTATGATGGATATTGTGGAGGACCTTGTGACTATGCGTGCGAGACTGGAGCTAAAGCAAACGCTGCCTACCGGACTATCCCAGCTGCCATGCAGACCGGGAACTTCACACTCGTAACCGACGGTTTCATCTTTCGTCTGGATACCGACCCCACGTCGGGCCTAGTCACCGCGGCGCGATACTACGATGCGCAGGGAAATGTGCACGTGCAACCCGGGAAGGCCTTCTTCAACGGAATGTGGGGTTACAACTTGATCAGGATCATGCTCCTCTCTGGAGTCGGTCAGCCGTACGATCCGGTCAAGATCACGGGGTCGGTCGGCCGCGGCACTACAAACGGTTACCTGCCATATGCAGGGACTAACGTCAGCGGAACACTTCCAAACATAGGTGGCAATGCCTACGCCGCTGGAAACGGAAGCGGTGGATCAGTAGACATTTACGATCTGATGGATGATAACTTTGACCACACAGGCTTGAACTTTATTGGTGGTAGTCAAGTCGGCATGGGCAGCTATCCAGGCGGTGGACCAGGCAACATCACATTCGCCGGAGGGGTTTCAGCATCGAGTATGGGTAGCACATTCAAAGCTACGCAGAAGGACAAGTATCTGCCAACAAAGACGGATGTTGGATCTACACCCTTGGCGCATGATCTTCCAACAACGGATCATTACTTTGACCTGGATCCGCACTACACCGATATGTACGGCGACCCAGTTGCACGATGGACTCATGACTGGACGCCCAACACGTACAACGGTGCAACCTATCTTGCGCCGGTAGTCGCAAAAATCTTGGAAAAGATGGGCGCGCAGGACGTAAAGGTCGGTGCCACGGTACCTCCGGGCAGCGCGAATGTTGACTGGTGGGGTCATCATATCAGGGGTGGTTGCAGAATAGGTCAAAAATCAGACACCTCGGTTTGGAACAAATGGAACCAGTGCTGGACTGTTCCCAACATATTCGGAGCCGGTGAAATCACCAACACATGCGGCGACAATGTTCCCTCTGGAACTCACGTAGCTGGCCCGCAGTCGTACGTGGCAGCGGAAGGCATTCACAAGTATCTTGAGAACCCGGGTCTGCTGACATAGCCAACTCTGATTAGGGCGATGTTCTCGTGCAAACGATAAAAGTCCCTGACAAGCTGAAAGCATCGTCGACCGCAGCTATTCCCTACGTAGAAAGTAGAATACCTGCACCGGAAGAGTTTGTTGTTCTTAGCCAGACTTTGTTGAACGCGACAGCCAAAACGGGAAAGGAACTGAAGGATTGCGTGAACAGTTGGGCTCTTGGCGGCGATGCGGGGGAGCTACTATTCGGCGTCAACATACGCCCGGACCATCTCACGATTCTCACTACAAAGGAAGGTTGCGACGAGATCAGCAAAAAACTCGTGGCGTATCAGGTCAAGAAGAATAGTCCCGAAGTTGTGGAAAGAGAGCTGGAAAGGACAGCCCTGATGGCCGCAAATTCCTACCACGTTCGGATCAAGAGTTATTTTGCTGAATTCAGCATCGACGGAACCCGGCTGGATGTGCACGGAGACCTGCAGATCAAGGTTGCAGATTGGGAGTGGGGAGATGCGCTGGAATTTGAACCCGAAACCGCGAACATTGTTGGCGTTACTATGCCTGTGGTTCCGCTGCGACTGAAAAAGGAGCTCTATATAGGTCTGGGCTGGACAGACCGTGTGAAAAAGATCAACGACGCACTCGTAAGAAGCCACCACAGGAATGGTTTGACCGCGTCCAGATGATGACTGAGAGAAATAAAGTGGAAGAACAAGAAAAAAGAAAAACACAACAAACTACGTCGGCCTCTTTGCCGATTCTCTCAAACATTTTTGAAAATATCAAGGGAGAACAGGCGTGGAATTATAACCTGAATCTTGCCTCTCTTGCGGCCTCGAAGATCGAGAGCTGCCTCGGGCCGAAAGGCGCCTACAAGATCGTGACGTATCACAGAGGCCCGGAGCTTGTAGTGAAGGTAACCAAGGACGCCGCAGACATTGTTGATGAACTTGGCGTACAGTATCCCGCAGTAAAGACGATAGCAGAAGCAGCAAAGATACACCGAAGCCAGGTCGGTGACGGAGTCTCCACTTTACTCATTCTCGTATCTGCTCTCCTGACCGAGGCAAAGAAACTGATCGAGAAGGGAATTCACCCAAATGCGATACTCGACGGATACTACAATGCTGCAGAGAAATCAGTTGCGATCATTGATGAAATCGCGACAGAATCCGATACAAACTTGGATGAGATGCTCTTGGAGATAGTAGACTGCGGAAGGAATCTCCTCAGTTCGAAATTGGGAGGAATAATATCCGAGGCGGTCAGCGCTGTGTCCGAGGATGAAAAAACAGGCGGCTCTATAGATCTTAAAAAGATCAGAATGGTGAAAAAACCTGGCGCGTCGTCTGAAGATTCTGAGCTGTTGCGAGGTATCATCTTCAGGAAGGGCAAGGCGCACCCTAGCATGCCAGACCAGATTGAGGCGCCAAGAGTAGCTATTGTGAATAAGAAACTTGAGATCAAACCCTTTGAGTTGAAGATGAAGGGGGAGGGGCCGTTTGCGCTCAGGCTGAACATCACTAACGAAAAACAACTCCTCATGTTCAAATCGGAGGAGAAAAGGCTCAGAGCCGAGGTGGCCGAGAAAGTAAAATCGGTTGGGGCAGATGTCTTGATATGCAGGTCAAGGATCGACGAAAGAATCGCAGCTCAGCTCAGCAACGAGGGAATCTTAGCCCTCCAGCTCGTTGACCAGGAAGATATTGATGCCGCCGCTAAGGCCACGGGTGCCAGAATTGTTGCCGACACCGACCTTTTGAGCACCGAGGATCTGGGCATTGCAAGGAAGATAGAAGTTGATCGGCTTCCGCCAGATGATATCGTAATTCTTCGATGCGACAAAGGGACGACTCTCTTGCTTCGTGGAAGTTCCCCCGAGCTTCTCCAAGAACTCGAAAAAATTGTAAGAAATGCAATGCTCGTGTTGAAACACTCTCGCGCAAACTCGAGAGTTATACCCGGCGCTGGCGCAATATTTGTCCAACTCGCTTATAAGATAAGAAAGTATGCCCTAACTTACCCCGGGAGAGAACAGTTTGCCATGAATTCATTCTCAGATGCCTTGGAGAAAATACCCGAGTGCTTGGCTCGCAACTATGGATTAGACACCATTGATGTTATGACCGAGCTTCGGAGCCACCACTCGAATGGTGAGCATTCGATGGGCGTCGGTGAGCGTGGTTGCATCGATGCTCGCGAAGCAAGGTTGCTCGAGCTTGCCTTGATAAACAAAGCTGCCATCAGGAGAGCGCTTGAGCTGGTCTCCCTGATGCTCAGGATCGATTCCTACTTTTACGTGAAAGAATTGCCGGTTTTCCACAGGCAATAGTTATCCAGATTTGGCGGCCTGATGCATTCTAATTGTTAGAACGACTAATCGTGAACAGAATCCCCGCTGTTCTAGAACGTGGTTTTTTATTCCGAGGCAGGTAGCGGATGAAGGCATGTGTGTAAAATGCCTGGAAACTCCAGCATGGCTTGTCCCCTCGTTCACTGCCATGATAGTAGTAAGGGCGGGGTAAAGCAATTTTGAAAGAAGAAAAGATGATAGCATTCTCGCTCGAATCAGACGAAGAAAATCAGCGCGTAGACCTAAGAGCTTTCAGGAACGGCGGCAAGCGGCTTGTGTTTGAGGGTACAATCTACGTCGAAGAGCTAACTGTTGCGGACGACGCAGCTTCAAAGCAGGAGAGAGTACTCAGAGCAGAGGGGCTCGCCAGGGAGGTCATGCGGGCAATAATCGACGAAGGGATGTAGACACATGCTAGCTAATAATTTTCGAAAGGAAAGAGTAAGCGAACCTCTTTGAGAAATGCTCAGCAATCCTCTGGGAGTGTTATACAATTTTTCAAATAGTACCGGTGCCCTGCTATCACTGGTTGTTCAAAAATATGATTAATAGATCTACGCCATTGAAAGCGTGCTTGATCATGCGGGCGCAAGAATCATTTTGTGTGCCCCGAAGATATACCTCCTGTTCTCACTTTTGAGAATCATGCGTGCTCTTTATCTATTCCAGGCAAGAGGTATAATTGTAAGCAGGAAATTGATCGCATGAGCTCAACAAATACGAATACGACATTCCCTTTGAAGAAGGTACTCGTTGCGTTCGATGGCTCAGACAACGCTGGTAGAGCACTTGAAGCCGCCAAAAGTCTAGCAAAGCAGAACACTGCTGAACTCATAGTTGTTCACGTCGTATCAGAAAGACCTCCTGCTGTGTATTCGCCGATTGGTATGAACATGCCAACGACGGATTATCAGGCATATTTTAAGCAAATTGAGGACCAGGGGAATAAACTTGTGAACCAGGCAGTTGAAATTGCCAAAGCTCAGGGAATCCGAGCGAGAGGAGTTGTCATTGCAACTGTTTCTTCTACAGTAGAATCAATATTGGACACCTGCAAAAACGAGAGCGCAGACCTGATCGTGGTGGGAACGAGAGGACTGGGCGGATTCAAGAAGCTGTTGCTTGGGAGCGTATCAAGCGGCGTTCTGTCGCATGCCAGCTGTTCAGTTTTGGTAGTCAGGTGACAAAAAAATACGCGCATCTGCACAACTGGACATTCTCGGATGGCTCTAGTGCGCGGTTTTTCAAATATTGACAGCAAAGCAACACATTTTAGATTTACTTCTTTCGAGTACTACTCAAAAAGGCGTATTCGATATATTTTTCACTGGAAAAGCAAATGGTCTCTTTGACTCAAAGGAAAATCTACTCTAATCTATAAAATTCTCTATCCTTACGCGCCTTTCGTTAAAGTGGTTAAATCAGACCCAGGCCAAAATTGGGAATTGATGATGATAACCGATCCGCAAAACCCCTACGGGCTCAAGTACTTCGACAAGCCTGCTCATTACAATGAGGAGGAGGAAAAAGAGGGCGAGGATGATGAGCTTGAGGAGTACGATGTAAAATCGTGTCCTTCAAATTGTTGCGATCACGATTGCGAGTGCGACGATTGTATCCGCTGCTCAAACAACGGGCTCGCCGGTGAGGCCCCGTACTCGGATGCAGTTGCAGCTTGATTACTAGTCCGTGTTTCAGATAGGTACAGCCCAAGAATGACATTGGGTTCTAAACTAGAGAGCTTTTGGTTAAGGTAGTTTGACTTTCTCTATTAGATAATCCAGCCCGAGATTACGTTGCATTATACCTAGAGAGTGTGTATGAGGCAAATTGAGCAGGGCTGAAGAGATCACAAGCGAAGTTAGAAGACTGGTTCTCACATGCAGAGCCATGGAAGCGCAACTACAGCAATCGCTTCCAAAGAAAACTCACCAGGAAGTCGTCTCAAAAATGCAGGCGATAATCGACGGGCTGAACGCCGAAGTGGAGCGAGTCAAGGCAGATCTCCAGAAGACCACCGGCTTGAACGAATCAATCAGCGGACTGGGGAAGCAGATATCATCTCAAACTGAAACCATTACTTCGCAGGCTCAGACCATCATCGTCCACAGCCAGACAGTTGAATCCCAGGGCAAGACAATCGAAGCCCTTGGCGAGAAACTTTCTCAGCACACCGTTCCAGTGCTACTTTACAACCAAACTCTATCAAGAGTAGAGGAGCTCGAAGAGAAGATCCGCTGCATGGTTGACAAGGTAGATTACGTCACTTCACAGAAAAAATGTGAAGAGCTCTCTGAGACGTTGAGATCAATGATACCTAGGGAGGAATACCTCACTCTACAAGCCCAGTTCTCGAATTTTGTTCCGCGAGCAAGTTTTGATGAGCTGCAAAGGACGCTGTCGCAATATGTTCCAAGAGAACAGTTGGCGGCTAGCGAAACTAGGGTTCGCGAACTTGAAAAGATGCTTGCAAGTTACGTGCCCCGCGAACAGCTGGCAGCTAGTGAAATGAGGAACCGGGAGCTCGAAGTGCGGATGCTTGAAAGCTACGTCCCTAGGGAGCTGCTTGCGGCGAGTGTAGCGAAGGCAAACGAACTCGAGGCCAAGCTTGCGAGTCACGTACCACGCTCTGACTATGAAGAGCTAACGGCAAGGATCGCCTCCCTGACAAAGGAAGCGGCCGAGGCTCTTGTCCAGATTCCCGCGGAATCTCTTGTTGAAATTGCTCGTCAGCAACAGACAAAACTCGAAGAAGTTTCGCAAAACTTTGCAAATTCAGCAAGCGAGACTGTCTCTGTTCAACAGCAAATCATTGATCCAATGCGGAGGACAAGCTCTGCCATTCCGGAAAAATCTACTCCTGCCGTAGTAGCAACAACAGTCGCAAGCAAACAACAAACCGTAGGGCAGAAGAGTTCATCGCCAGGCTCCGTAGAGTTCAACAAACCAGAGATCAGCGAAATTCAAACGCAGCTCTCTGAGATTAAAGGCGACGTTGACTCTGGTGAAAAAACGACAACCAGCTCAACTCACAAGTTCGTGGACGGCTCTCTTGGATTTGTATTCCGAAACACTAGTTTCTGCGCAAAGTCAGGGCTGGAATTCCTGCAAGATTTAGAGAAGGCGCCGGTTGAAATTGTAGAGCTGCACTGCAGAAACGGAGATTTCGAAAGGTGGTTCAAGGACGTACTTTCAGATGAATCGTCAGCAACATCGCTCATGTCGATAAGAGAGAGCGACTCCGAGGGCGAGGAGCTCAAGTCAAAAATCGTCGCCGTCATAGCTCCCCGTTACAGATCCTAGAGCTTATGTGTAGTCGTAAGACAGGTCAAAAACCATGGATAGGCTCTGAGGAGGCGGTTCCCTCTCCCTCTCCCTCTCCCCTCCTCTCTGTCTACTTCGGCCGCCCGCGGATTTTCTTGTGCCTGAGAATTCTCTCAAACCCGCTGGAAGCTGGGAAAGCGAGTAGGCCTCAACACGAATAAATCCACGACGATCATTACTGATGAATTGGGTGCACCTTGAAAACAGGCAGGGTTGTCGTTTCGCTCATCGGACTGGTTGCAATCATTCTCACATACGTGTTCCAAAACCTCTACTTTCTCATAGTGGCGATTGTCGCATTCGCCGTTGGGCTGTTCATGATGGGTGCGCTCAGGCGACTGTCGCAAAGGAAATCACAACAACAACGAGAAGAAGAAGGGAAACGAGGCTTCTCC
>JBOGRL010000339.1:0-9050 GCA_050749505.1 Nitrososphaerales archaeon | reverse complement strand
GGGTCTTTCCCAATGACGGTCAGCGTGGCAAAGGGGACATCCCCGGGCAACTACACCGGCACAGTTGAGGTCGAGTTCTCCGAGGGCGGCAGCGGGCAGCTAGTCATGGTCCAAGCACCCGCAACAGTCGAGGTTCTTCCCATTTCGACCACGACTACGCACCTATCACTAACGCGGCTGGCAAGAGGCCCGAGCTGGCAGTGGTGGCTAATGATCATACTCCTAATAGCCGCCACGATCGGAGCAGCCATCGCAATCAGGCGAAAGGGGTCTTGAGCATCACCGCTACTTTTTACTTACATGAATCGAGTCAAATCGGCCTCTATCATTGGTCTCGCAATGATTTTAGCATTGATCTTGCCGAGCGGTGCTTTTCTTCTCCAGGCATCATCGGCTGCGACGACATATACTGACACCCTCTACCTGCACGTCAACCCAAGCAGTTCATACGAAGTCGGAACAATCAACACTGGCGGGGTTACTTTCAACTCCACCCAACCTGCATCAAGATAACATGCATGTGGCACTCTAGCAAGTGTAGCATGGATTATTGCAAAATGGTGTGCCCGTAGTCGACTTGTAGGTGAGAGAGAAGTCTCCAACAGAGTTTAGACTTCCAGCAAGTACGTTAGTCGTTGTGGGATAACATAATGGAAAGTTGAGTTCGCTCGCCATATTAATTGTGGATGTGATGTAATCATTAAAGAATCCATAGTTGGAAATCGAAGTCTGTAACTGTATATCATTTTTACAGGTTCACTGGCCCTTGCTAGGGGTTGAATTAGCCTGATCCAGCCTTGGCACAACTGGTGTGGCTATCGATACACGACTACGGTTTTGTTAAATCTCCTGTTGTTAATTTTGGTTGTGGCCAAAACACTAACCGAGAGCCACAGTAAGCTCTTCAGATGTGTAAGGAGCCCTTACGCTATTGGCATTCGCTGGCCGTTGTCGTCCAAGTTGTTGTATTAATAGTGGAATTGTTTGTATGCACATTTCCAGTTATAGTTTCTACCGTCGGAGTAAGTATGCATGAGGAGCTTGAGGAAATATTAGCAACAGACGATGATGTGCTGGCTGTGTAGCTTCCATTCCAGATTTGCTCAAACTGGGTCAAGGTCACGCTAGTTTTATCGTTTGGCAAATACACCAATCCGTTAACTACTGGGAAGATTCCTTCTGGCCCCATGAGCGATAGAGTGGAATTGTTTGGCATTGACAATGGGAACACGTACGTTTTTCCTATACTGATAGGAGAATAGGAGTCCAAGGTCCCGTTCACATAAGTACCGTTCGACAAACGCGTCACACCAGCTTCCTGCTGCACCAGTATCTTTTGACCCGAGGGAATGTTTCCCATCAAAGTTTGATTCACTTGCAAAACGTACGTGCTGATGACTGTCGGAAAGCCTATTCCAGTTTGGAGGCTAGAGTTCACGAATCCCAAGACCTTGGCTTCCACGAGAAAAACAGCGTACTTCTCAATGTCGTTGGGGAAATGCAGGAACTCGACGTATCCTGTAAAAGCCTGGTTTACTTGGACGCCAGGCGGCACTTGAATCGTGGTAGTTGAGTAGCTTACGTCATTGGCGTAATACGGCGGTAGTATGCCTGTCGAGGAAACGGACGTTGCCGATGATGAGATAGAACTCTGCTGGTTACTCTTTGGGATATAAGCTACACCCAAGGCTAAGCCAACCACAACCAACGATAGTACTGCCGCCGTCAGAACTATGTTCATATTCGATTTCTTCATGTTTATTTTTTCACCACTGATACATTATCAACCAGGGGTCGCTACTATGTCTGAGCCAGCTGCTTCAAGCTGATAATCGGTGCTCCAAGCATTCACTCTTCCGAAAGCTACTTTCACCATCTCTCCAGGCGTCAAGCCAGTGAAAGTGTACGAGATGTAGTACCAAACACCATTTGTGTAGGTATAAGTCATCACCGTAGCAGTGGCTATAATATTGCCATTAGGTTTGATCAGATAGAAGTTCAAATTACTCCTACCTTGTTGCAGACCATATTGGTAGAAGGTATCGTTCTTCATAAAGTATCCCGAAACTGTCACCTTTCCGTCCAAGATTCAGACTTTCCCCTCTCGGCAAGATTCTAAATGGCGGTGCATGTTGTAGTTTAAGGCCGGGCGGCTTACATGCGAATACTTTCTGCCGCACTTTGGGCATTGCGACTCGTAACCTTCAAGGTGCGAAGGTGAAATCTTGAAAACTATTTCCTGCTGTACTGTCATTGGCTCGGTCAGAGACAGAGAGCTTGTACGTCGGATAAATCTCTACTCTTTTACCGCAAGGACTGTTTCAAAGAATGATTAATTTTCTTCCTATCCGAGAGTTCAAAAGAGGCAGCTGATAGGGCTTGGAAGAGTTGTTTTTGAGAGTATTTTTTCTTGGACTTTACAAGTATTGATATTTCTTCGAATGACAGGCCGTTCTTATCCTCTAATGATATCTTGATGGTATGATGATACAAGATTCTACCCTCTGCTCCTTATCAGGAGGGAGCCGGGCCCGACTTCTTCCGGTTGATGATCCACCAGTACAGCGAGCTCAGCCTTCAAGAGGGAGCCTTCATTCAACCCTAGCCTTTGAGCCTCGTCTTTGTGTATCGGCAAGTAGTAGAGCAAGGTCTTTCCTCCTGTTTTCTTGGAGGGCCTTTTCTGTATGGCGACTTTACGCAATCCGATTGTTATTTTGTCCTCTTTGTTTCCGAATATGCAGGGCATAATTAGCCATGTTCTAGCATGGCGTCGGATAAATTCTTGCTGTCAGAAGGTAGGTTTCGCACTCAAGTCACTTCGGACTGTTTTACCCTCTGGAATCCGTTTTTCTGAGCGCGTTCGTTCTGATGAGTGACTAATCCCCAGAGGCCCGCTACCCATTAGGGTACTAATCTAAACTATTTTGACGCGTTTAGAGCCTCCTTATCATGTCGCTGAATGTCCCAAATAGCCCCAAGTACAAATAGATCTTTGCGGAACCCAATCAGCCGTTGTTACAATCACAGCGATAAGAGGGGTCCAATTGTAGCCGGCATCCATCTCAGATGCCAGTGGGGAACTTTTTGCATAGGTTACGAGAGCAATCCTGATGCATTGGAGCCCAAGATTATTTTCACATCAAAAAAAAGGCACACAAAAAGGGAAATCAAGTATATCATAGCTACACTAGCTCAAAAACTACGACCTACAAGAACGCATTCTGCGCTAATTTGCCTTTATTAGGAAGTATTTCTGCCAGCTCCGAATAGGTTTTCAGGAATATCTTGCCTTTGTCACTCACCCGGAAGATAAACGTCCCTTCAGATTCAGCGTCTTCGACCTTCATAACTAGGCCTTCATCCAACAGGAAAGATAGATATTCGACTAACTGATCGTAGCTGAGATTCGCCCGGTACATTATGCGGGTCTTCTTTGAACCTTCGATCGCTACCGTCAGAATATCATTGATGATCTCGAGCCTGTTTCTGTGCTGCCTAACTCTTCGATTCATTTTTTGAATATGCCAATCCTGAATTACAGAACAGGGATACTTGCCTAGACCACGTTTTGCCGAAAGGCGAGCGGAATTGCCGCCCCGTTTGTCATAGATTTCTTATTCATACTTTTTTCCACGGATCAAGGCTCGAAGGAAACTCCTTGGAGGAATTGTTCGAGTGACACTCTTCTTGTTGTGAACGGTAGATAACCAATAAGATCTAAACTGTCTATAGAGAGAATTAACTGCTGAATATGCAGAAAACAGCTTCCTTTTCTGATTATCCGATTTGGCAATGTCGATGAGATTTTATAGCTAAAGAAATAGGTCCTTGCAGGCCAATAACATTTGCAGAAAGGAATCCAGGCAGAAGTCGATTCTTGGCTCAACCATTGGGGGAATCCAGTAACGGCACCTAGTTTTAGTATTTCCAAGGAGAAGGCCGCTGGAGCAATTCACGAATTGGAACTCATCTTTTTGGCATACTTGGGCGAAGATAACAATGAACAAACTGGCATCGGAACCTGCCGCCTTTCCGACCTAATATCGATACTCAGAATTATTGCCGGTGACGAGGACAACTTGGCTCGGGAGACATGAAATTGAAAGCTAACTAAAGTTTTGTCGATTTGGAGCATTTCTGAAATAATTCCGGAAAGGCATGGCCGCACTGGCGAGGACTAGCATATGGAAAAGCTAGGGCTCTGCATATGACGGATATACTCTGATTTGGTTAGGTCTGAAAAACTTCGTAATGGCGAGAATGGTAGAATCAAGCAACTAAGTTGGTTTTGATCACTCCTGAGCTATCGCTTGGGTCGGTAGAAGTCGCTCTCGGGAGAAAAAAACAGACGGCCCGATTTTGACGATTTTCTAGCCCCACAAACACTTTCGTTCTCACTGCAGCCTGCTCTTAAAAAAGGAGATAAAGGCGTAGCGTAGTGCTCAACAACTGAATTGCCACGAAATTTGGAACAGGGAGTCCAATTCACCACAAACCTTGCTACAAATTATTCTGTGCAAGACTTTGTGCAACTATCTCGGCAAAGTCGGGATCTTGGTTTCGATCGAATATGGGTCAACGAGAATCTGAGGTACAGAAACATTTTCGTCATCCTTTCAGCATTGGCCTCGAGGGTGAAGATAAAAATCGGCACCGCAGTTGTAGTTCCATATTTTCGTAATCCCATCGATCTGGCTGACGCTATTGCCTCGCTGACCGAAATCGCGCACGAAGATGTAATAATCGGGATGGCGAGAGGTAGTACAAATAAACCTCTGAATATCGTGGAATCTCAAAAACCCGTAACAATGCTTCGAGAGGGATCCATGTTCGTTAGGCGACTATTGGACGGACAAACGGTGAGATTCTCCGACTATCCACTGATCTGTTCGTATTTTCATTTACGACCGTCTGAGAGTACGCAGCTTTCATTCCTTCCAAGCCTTCCGATCTACTTGCTCGGGGGAGGAAATTCCCACAAGAGCGCCGCAGTAGCTGGTCAAGTTATGGATGGTTTACTGGTGGGCACGTTTTTCAAGCCTCTATTGAGAACGCGCAAGCTGGATTCAATACTTGCAATTGCCTCACAGGCTGCGAGAGAAACTTCATTGGATAAGAGTCTGAGGAAGGTGGCCGAGATTGATGTTTCGATATCAAATGATGAAAGCGCCGGAAGGCGGTTTGCTAGGAGACACACCGCGCATGCCATGGTGCTGATGAGCAAGATGGGCTACTCAAGAGAAGAGTTCTCGCAACTGGGAATTGATCTTGGTGAGGTAAATTTGATAGAACAATCATTCCAACGAGGAGCAACTCTCGACGAAGCGGCGTCCCTTGTTTCTGACAAAATGGTTGATGCGATCTTCATCGCAGGCAACATGGACAGGTGCAAGGATGAAATTCTAGAGATTCGAAAGAGTGCCAAAGATTATGGCTTTGAAGGAATCTCATTCTCAAAATTGGGCCCGGACTATCAGGAATCTCTTCGACTGATCGCAAAGTTCGTGCTTTAGTGGCCCCGCGGAGGGGTGCAGAGACTCCATCCCGTACATTTCGCCACTGATGAATTAACCCCACTGCAGAGGCAATAAAATAACATCTTGATTTTCTGTTGCATCCACCGGAAAACAAAATCGCGTAATCATAAAGATTCCTCGATCTCTTTCTTACAAAAAGTGGATAAGAATGGAACGGGAAGGCTATTTCAGTAATTAGAAAATTTCACACGACTCGGATTTCCTTTGATCCCCGAGATATAGACGGAATGATTCCAGCCGTGTTAATCAGCGCAAAAAGAAATATCCCAATTCTGAAGCCGTTCAAAAATTCCGCGTGGATCGCAGAAACTTGTGTCTGCAATACCGATCCCTGGAGCAACAAAGACAGGCTCGCGTATGGAATGCCCAAGGTGAGGAAAAGAATTGCCAGTCCGTAGCTAGCCGTGAACCCGATGTTGAAGACCGTGGCGTAGATACCTGATGCGATCCCTCGTCTGTTCTGAGGGACAGAGCCCATGATCGCTCTTGAGTTTGGTGTGACAAACATGCCGCTTCCAACTCCGATTACGATTAGAACAAGAGCAATCTGTAGATACTGCGACTGCGTTCCAAATCTTGACAGCGCGAACATCGCAAGAGAAGATATTACTAGCCCTAAAGTGGACAGTGTCCTTGATCCATATTTGTCCGAGAGTTTTCCCGAAAGCACCGATGAGAAAAGGAAAGCAATTTCGATTGGTACTACTGCGATACCAGCTTCAAAGGGAGTATAGCCAAGACCGATTTGCAGATAAAAAGCTAGGAGTACTAACAATCCTGCCCAGCTGAAGGAATACAAGCACTGGGCAATGTTACCCATTGTAAAGACCCGGATCTTGAAGAGATCAAAATCAACCAGCGGAGAGGCTGTTCTTAACTCGATCCGAACAAAGATCGAAAGCAGCACGAATCCGCCGAGCAACAGCCCGGCGCCTATCCAGACCGCGGAAAGGCCATAACTGAGATACGTCACGGCCAGAAGCACGAGTGTGAGCCCGCTTGCAAAAGCTGCAAACCCCGACCAATCTATCTTCTTCTCGGGATCCCTGATCGAGATCTCGCGGAGTTGCCTTCGACCCCAGTACGCCCCGAATATTCCGATGGGTATGTTTACGTAAAACAAGCCGCGCCAATCTACGAACGTGAGTATGAGCCCGGAGAGTGTGAGTCCCATCATGGCTCCCACTCTAAACGCGGTCTGGCTAATTCCGAGAAGCGTGCCCAGTTCGTTTCTAGGGCTCGCATCCGTGATGATCGCCGAGCTATTTGCGAGTAGTATTGCAGTGCCGACCCCCTGTACTGTAAGAAAGGCAAACAATTGGTATACGTTGGACGAGAGGGCTGAAAGTACGGAACCCAGGGTGAACACGACAAACCCCATGTTATACAGTTTCACCCTCCCAAAGATATCGGAAATTCTTCCGGCTACAAGGAGCGAAACTGTCGCGGCAAGCTGGAAGGACTGAGTGACCCAAATCAGTTCTGCTGCACCAGCGTGGAGCTGGTGAGCGACCGTAGGCATTCCTATTATCAGGATTCTTATGTCAATGCCAGCCATCAAAAGACCCACGGTCGTAACCGTGAGGGCTGTCCACTTGTACTGCATCCAAGAAAATCTTCAAAATCGGCGGACTTTAACACTTCCGAATCAACGCTTTGCGAATTTGGAAAATTTTCGTACTGAACTAGTCAAAATTTTTGGGGCATCGAGCAAGAACAGGACCCATGATACTAAAAAAAATTTGATACTATTTTGGTTCTGTCTCGTCTTTTGTCATGAATCAAATCAAATCCGAAACGATTATCGAAGCTTTGAGAGTGGGTTATCCGAATGGGCCTATAGACCTGAATCCTCTACCCAGCTTTTGACACCAGCTCTTCAAAGGACTAGGGTAGTCCTTGAACATTTTATTTCTTTGAAAGCTAATTTGTTGAAATGTTTCATCCGACCTCAACGCGAAGAACTCCTCGCAAATGCGTAGCTTGCAAGGAATACTCTTACTCGTTTCGGCCAGGCTGAGAAATTCTCTGATGAAGATCCGGGGCTGCGCTGCACAGGTTCAAACCGGAGATAGAGCCCAGTCTGCGAATAAATCCATTAGGATCACGAGAACAAGCAAAGGGCCACTATCAGAGCAATTGTGGTCCTAACAATATTCGAATTCGCTTCTTGACTGATGTGGTTGAAAAACTCGCGACGATTGACGTGGATGTCCCAGTGGGTCAACGAAGTCGAAACTTGGAACGGGCTTCCGATATAGAAATAAAGATTGAACAATTTCCAAGCAAATGATAATAGCGCAGAAATCGGCATGTCGATCTATGGACGCATTGCCAAGGCTTGAGCCTTTTGGTAGCTCACCAAATTGTCAAGTTTCTTCCATCACGAAGCTAACACGATTTAACCGATTGGATATTTGTACTGTTTATGCTTTCAGCAGGCACGAAGGAACCTCGTTGACCCAGACAGTCCGCGCGCCGCCCAAACCTGATAATCCGCTTCAAATCTTGACCAGCGGAGAGATCGAGGAAAAATCCATCGCCGGACTGTTTACGTGGACGCTGACTCACTCTACTCCTGCATTTTCAGAAATCAGACCTATATTCAGAACGCGGAAAGATCTATCGGACTACGTCTTTAGGAAAAAGGAGAACAGATTCCGAAAAGCGGACGTAGAATCAATTTCTTACAAAAATCCGTCATCATCCGAAATAACAGAGATTGCGCTCGGTAAAATCAACAAGGAGTGGAGAGCTTGGGTAAATGTCCACCAAGAATTCTCAATTGACGAGCACAAGCTAGACAATATGTTGATGATGGTTCTTTATCGCTTCATTTTGGACAGGGATCTGAAAATGTGCGCGTTATGCCACGCGACGACGGATCTTACGATACATCATATCATACAAAAGCGGAGGAACGTGAGAATATCTGCTCCTCCATTCGGGCGGAGTGTCCCCACCAACCTGATGACTTTATGCCGAAACTGTCATGCATTCTTTGATCCAATGATTCTTTTCTGATCATCAACCCCGATCAAGCTGGTTAGGATGAGAGTTTCGTCGTCGCGATAAATCAAATCGGCGAGCAAACCACACTACACAGTGAGCGCAATTATTTAGGGCCCGCACTTTTTTCATAGTTCATAGACGACACCTGAAATTCAATGGCTCATTGAATTGATCTGAATAATTCATACGCTCGTGATCATTCCATCAAGTAATTGATTTATGAACAGTTTGCACAAAAACTACAACAGTAGTAGAATTTGAAATAGACGGCCAGTTTTGAGTCCCCTTTTTTCACTCACTAATCCAATGCTAGAGCTGCGCAAGTCAGTAAAAAATTTCAGTAGAATCCTTTCAGTAGTACTTTCCGGTCTTCGGACGCTAAATGCTGACAGAACCACCCAAAAAGACATGCTGGCAACAACAACAACCACGATTCAAAGCTCGATCCGAATAGATGCAACCCCACAAAAGGGAATGTTTTGAAAAAGTGAGAGACAAGAG
>JBOGRL010000338.1:0-1625 GCA_050749505.1 Nitrososphaerales archaeon | reverse complement strand
GCTGGTCTCTACGTTGATTTACTACGTGGACACCTTGCTTCTAAAGCGCTACCTTTGAAGCGTACCTTGTTCACGCCCTAAGTAGAAATTGCTTGAATTTGAACTTTCAAAGTTTAGACCCTGGCTAGCATTACGACAGCTGAGTTAGGAACGCGAGAGGATTCCAGATCTAGATTCAAGGAATTTACAGCCGGTTCAAATCTACGCGAGCTTTGGACGATCCGAGCAAATCTCCCACCTTACTTTTAGGAGATTGCATGAATAAATAGCGAGGCAGTCCTCCCTCTCAATTCTTTTGAAAGCAGTGAAATGACCCCAGATGCAAACACTGCAATATGATTAGCTCGTGTTCTAGAATCGAAATGTTGGGAGAAAGAAGTGGCAGGGTTTGTTCCTGCCGCCTCCCAACATATTGTTTTCTACTTTTTCTTCTTGGTTGACTTCTTGGGCATCGATCTTTTTCTCTTATCACCCGAATTTGAGTTTTCTGTTTTCGTCATTCAGCCTAGATTGTAAAGAGCATGGCGTTCTTCTCTCTAAAGATCGATTTTTCCGGTTCCAAGACAGAGGCTGCATTCTTGCGTTTCTGAGTTCACAGCTATCCCGCCTTCCTCCATTCTCTCGTAGGATCTACTCTTATTCTGATACCCCTTTCCCTCACATGCTGGACATATTCCGAGTTTTGAGATCATGTCGTGGAGCTGCCGAATCTCAGCTCGGAGTTTTTCTTCGCTACCGTTTATTTCGCTCAGCATCCCGGATAGTCTGAACCTCAGCAGCGACAGATCGGAGTCGCTCTCCCACTTCATATTGAGAAATGCCAACAGTTCGGCAGAAGGTTGTTTGTTCGTTTCAAGAGTTTCTATCCACTGGGAGATTTCCTTCGCTCGCAGCTCTAGATCCTTCAATCTGGCAGATTTGCTATCTAAGGTGCGCCTCAGGCTGAGGGCTTCCTTTTTGATCGACAATAACCGGGTATCGTTAGGAAGATATGACGCTGCCATCTTCTGACCAGTCCCCCAGCTTCAATAGATTAGCCTTGGCGCAGTCCTTGATCAACATCTCCTTGAAAGACTCGTCTTGCGTGGAGAGAAGTAGCTGATGATCTTCCGACAGTTTGGCAAGTAACGTCGAGAGAGAACGCTTGTGTGCAAGATCCATGTTCTGTTCCGGCTCGTCCAAAATCGTAAGACTCAATCCGGGGCACAGTTTCTCGTGATTTGAGAAGAAAAGCGCGATTGCCACCGTGTCTGCTTGAGCCATGCTGAAGCGAGTAGGGATGTACGTCGAGGCGGTCTCCCCTGTTGCCTTGACTGAATAGAGCAACGGCTGATCCTTTTCTATCGATATTTTCAGTTCGGGGAAGGACGGGTGCCCCGAGAGAGCCTTGTAGTAGCTGTTCAACGTCTTCTCGATCGATGTCAACTCGTGAGTGACAGATTCCTTCTGATACTGTGCGCAAGCTTCTCTTATTGCGGCGAGCGATCCTCCGAACTGCTGCAATGAGATAACTCTGGCCTTAAGATCCGAGAGATGTGCAGTTACATTCGGAATATCGGTTTCTATTTTGGCGAGCTCCTGGGAGGACTTTAGGTATTCGATTACTTCTTCAAGTTTCGCAATAC
>JBOGRL010000337.1:0-2619 GCA_050749505.1 Nitrososphaerales archaeon | reverse complement strand
CGGTGAACGCGAGGAGCAGAAGGAGCCGCCACCTTACACTCTTGAGAATACGGCGGCAGCACCACCCGGAAGGAGGGCTTGGGGTCAGGGAAAGAAAAGGATGCTGGCAGTCATTCTAGTTGCTATCATCATTGCTGCTGGGATCAGCGGAGCATTCTATTACAAACAGCAACAACAACAACAACAACAAACACGCGGAACAACGACGGCAACTACATCGACGCAGAAGGTAATCCTGCCGCTTTCGCTGGGCGTCGGGTTCATCAAAGAATTACTCGAGCCGCACAGTGGTATCCAAATACTTCTGGGGTTGAACCAAACCGGCGGCATCCGGCCATACAACTTTAGCGCTTATTGGAACGATGGTCTAAACCAGTCAAACAGTGTTGGCATCTTCATCAGATCATTTTTTTCCAACCAGAGCATACCTAGTTCTGTGAAAGCCATGGTGAGGAGTTCTGATGGACAAACTGCCACTGTCGTGGCCGCAATACCTCCAGTGAACAGGACTCTTACTTCGTCAACTACTACTTCGAGTTCGATAGCTACGTTCCCAACAATCACGTTCGTCGAGTCGGGCCTACGCCCGGGAGCTCAGTGGTCAATACAACTTTCTCAGGGCTTCACTACATTCCATTCGAACACGACTCAGATAACTCTCAACTACCCTGCCGGAGATTCCCTCAGCTACACAATTTCCGGCCCGTATGACGCAAACAAATTTGCTTGGGCTTTTGTTGCATCGCCCAGAACAGGAACCTTGGTTGTAAATGAGTCTAGCACCCAGATCAATATTGAGTTTTCTAACCAAAGTATATTCACGCCAACAAATCATCTTTTCGCACCCACCGGCCCGCCCACAGCCTCTTCTACTGGCCCAAGCAGCGAGCAGCTGAGCATCACTTATCTCAACAGTTTTCCTGATCAGATTCAAGCCATCGTTTTCGCGACGGTGAGAAACAGCGCTACCGGCTCTGTCTCAATAGAGACATCCACGATCGTGCTCGCGGCATTTGGCAATCAGACGGCCGTGCTAATTTTTGGCGGACTCTCGGCTGGCAATTATTCAGCCAGCTTCTTTGCCGAAAGTCCTGGCGGAGTCCAGCTTTCGCAGACCACGAATTCCACTTTTATCGTGAGAGGTTAGACCAGCTTGAAGACTGCAGACTTGCATGGCTCTGGCGGCTATTGGGAACTGGCTGTCCACTAAAGAGAGCTAATATCACAAAAAACAATAAGCTCTCTCTGTTGCGCCTCCGTTCCCAGCGACTCAATACCCCCTCCCGAAGTAGAGAAGCTATGCAAGAACTTGTTCCAAGATTTATATCTGGAATGATGATTTTGATCACTCACGACTCCAAAAGAACTTGAACTCCTTCAGGGAATGTGCAATTGCTACGCTACCTGCGGGGCCGATTTTGAGGACACCGTTGGGATGGTTGGAAGCTCAAGAGGAATGAGCCCCGAAGAAGTGAAGCAGGTTTTAAGACGCATCAAAGAAAAACACAACGATGAAAGAGAGTATCTAGAGCTCAGAAAGAAACTGCCTGCTGATTTTGCGGTTTGAAGAAAAATTTGTAGGGGAATTGAAAATTTTGACAAAGTGTCCTGCTTGTGGAGAGAGTTTCAAGCTCCAAGATTACGCTTCGCTTGCAGGGCACTTTTATGGTCTTGCTGAAAAAAATGATGTTGCACACGTAATGTGGCTCAACAGGTTCATCACCAGAAAGAAGACTGACAAGGATACTCTTGTAGACCTGTTGAGCGATTTCTTCAGCTTGCGAGACACTACGCTATCAAAATGGATCAGGAAGCGCTTCATCGACATGTTCTACGGCTCAAGGCCCCACGCGTTTGTCGTAGCTCTTCAACATCCCTCAAGGGCTACTCTCCTGGGATACGTGATAGAGCATCAACATTTCCTTAGACAGTGGGTCAGATCCTGCTCTTACATCATGGCAAAGACGGATCAGGTTGATGCGACAGTGTACGAGCTAGAAAATATCAATACCGAGTTCGGTGGATACGGCCCTGATAGGCCGTCGCATTACGAGCTTCTCCTCAGGATGGGCGAAAGTTTGGGTGTAAGCAGGGTGAAAATACTTGAAACTCCTCCTCTTCCCGATACCAAGAATTGTCTTGAATCTTGGAACGAGATCTCGCGAGACTCGCACTGGGTTGAAACAATGGCCGCTATGCATGGACTGGAACTGATAGCTGACCGCACACTCAAATCTGACGGAGCCACAATGTCGTACTTTGGCCCTTCAATCCTGAAGACTGATGAAGTCAGCGAAGCCACGAAGAATTTTCTGAGGGAGGGCTACGAAGCTGACGTCGGCCACTCCAAAGAGGCGCTCGATCTTGTTGAAAAGTATTCTTCGCGTGAATCTTCTCTAGTGGAGAACGTTCAGGCGACGTTTTTGAGGTCGATCAACATATTCCATTCATATTTGATGGCAAGACTTGAGAGGGCTGAGCAGTTTTCCTCTTGAAGGTCAACCTTGAAGGCTGTGCTATTTGCGGATCGACTTGGGGAGACTACTGGAGAGAAGTCGAGGGAGAAAGGATGTTTTTTTGTTGCGCGGTATGCTATTTCCAGTTTCAAAATATGATAGA
>JBOGRL010000336.1:0-5645 GCA_050749505.1 Nitrososphaerales archaeon | reverse complement strand
AACCTGTCGACCAAATCTTTGGTGCTAAAATTCATCGAGAGCCGCTTTGCTAGATCGAGCTCGGGGATCTGCTTTGAAATGAAACTGTTGACCGAGTGCAAGACGATTTCGGGCGAACCCGAAAATTCGGCTTTCGCATCACCCATAGAAATCTGAACGTTCAGTTTTTGAGGAGGCTGCTGAGATTGTGTGCTATCTTCTATTTTTGACATTTAGGATTGCCTGCGCCTCTTTATTCGTTCACTGATTAACTTTTTCCTGCCCAAATTCGATCATCGCCAGCCTCCTTGCAAGAGTATCGTTTACAAGTTTTCCATCTGCCTTGCCCCGAACTCTCTGCATGACCCTCCCCATGAGAGTGCTATGCGCTCCAGGCAAGCCCTTTGACTTTATTAGTTGCATATTTTGAGAAATTACTTCGTCGACAATTTTCGTAAGTTCGTGTTCTCCGATCAACCCCAATCCTGATTTCGAGAGCGTATCTTCGAGCTCAATATCAGGATTCGTTGAATACTGTTTCAGGACTTCTGGAAGGGCTTCCTTTGCGAACTTGCCCCTCGACAGCGAGTCAAACAAGCCAAACAGAACATCGTCTTTGAGCGAGTTCACCTGGACTCCCTCTCGAGACAGAGAAAGGAAAGTATCAATCAAAACCGAAGCGACGTACCTGGGTGTGAGGCTTGTTTGAGCGACGACCCTTTCAAACAGGTCCTTCCGGTCAGAATCAAAGAGAGGTTCTGCAAGCTGCCGGGGCAAATCGAACTTGTCAGAAAATGATCTGATCTGCTTTTCCCACGGCTCTGGAATCTCTGTGCCAAGACGCGCAAGGGCGTGTTCTGAGACTTGAATGAGCGGAATATCTGTTTCGGGATACATTCTAGCCGCGCCGGGTCTCGGTCTCAAGAAAGAAGTCTCGCCTTCCAAACTTGCCTCGCGCGTTTCCGGAGTAACACCCATTGTTGAATGTTGAAGTCTTTTTTTCAGGGCTTCAATCGCCTTCGCTGTCTTGGCGCGCGGCCCGGCAACCAGCACGAACGCATCACCGTCGCCAATATTATGCCCGTTTCTCAGAGAGCTTATGTCAGAATCCGTAATTCCGTAATTGGGAAGCTCATCAGAGTGGAATACTCCACCCAGACCGTAGGTTTTGGCAATTGCCCCGAGCTCCTTTCCGAGTCTTGAATGGAATCCATTTTCCCTTCCTATCAAGCCCGCATATTCCTTGATCACCAGACATACGACAATTCCGTCTGTTTCAGACAGCGCGTTCCTCAGGATGTCTGACTCGGAATTGGAAAATATTTGCGCGGCATCAAATGCCGTAATGTTGAGGTGCTCTCCTATTCTTTCTCTGATTTCCCTCGCCAGATCAAAGAAAAATTTTTGCCTTGCAGCTTCGAATGCGACTACCTTTCGAATTTGATCTAGCCGCTGCACTCCCTTGACTTCGACAACATTCCCATTCATTACTGAAATGTTGAGATCCTGCCTGATTGTTCCTAGTCCTCTAGCAATCCTCCCCGTGGATCTCATCATTCTTCCAAGCGTTCTAGCTGCATTTTCAGCATCGTCTGGTGATCCCTCTATCGGAGCCAGAGCGACCTCGATAAGAGGAGTTCCTAGCCG
Organism: Nitrososphaerales archaeon; assembly: GCA_050749505.1. GTDB lineage: Archaea > Thermoproteota > Nitrososphaeria > Nitrososphaerales > CADDZS01 > DATLTL01. Next base: position 4,019 of record JBOGRL010000336.1, on the reverse strand, counting down.
ATCAAGAGCGTAAATTCTCTCTTCGTCTTCAGATTTTTTGCTCCCCTTTTTTTCTTCCTTGACTGCCCTAGCCGCATCCTCTTCAAGGCCTATGGTTTGGACAGCGACCTTTTTGTCGCCGTAGTAAAGCTCCCCACCCAGAGCAATGACAGCCGTTCTTTGAAAGCCCGAAGTATTCGAACCATCCACGACTATCTTTCGCATTACGTGAATTTCGTCTGCTATTCTTGATTTCAGAGACAGTGAAAAAAGAAGCGCCGTCTCGAGAGCCTCGGCGTTGATGGGGTGGGGTGGTTCTTCATCAGCTTCGACGAGACAACTCGTGGTTAGAGAGGCAAGATACTTTACCCTTATCTCGCGGCGTGATTCAAATTCCGCGGCTTCATCTACCTCGCCAAGCTCTGAGGAAGCAGGCCTGAGGATTCTTATGAACTCTACAGCTTTCCCAGACACTTTGCTGGAGTCATCTCCCGTGAAAGGCGGGCACTCGCAGAAGAGTTTTGTTCCAGTCGCGAGCTGCTGATGGATTTCGAGGCCCACTTTGAGCTGGATTGCGTTGAAATCCAGTACCTCGGGTTTCTGATCTGACGACAAATCCTTCTAGACCATCTGACTTTCTTTCTCAACTTTGAGCGGAATTCTGGGAGTAGACTCTCCAACCAGGTTTGTCAGCATGATTTCACCTGCATTGTCGAAATTTGCTAGAGCCCAAGAAAGCTTTGCAAAAGCAGTTTCTGGAATCATGTTTTCGAGCGGTACACCTCCAGCAGAAATGAGATCCCTCCCGGAGTCATAGACGTTCAGGTCAACGTGACCCCAGATACACTGGGACGTAATTCCGACAAAGATTCCCTTCTTCGTGATTTCAGCGATGCTAGTTACGGCCGCAGAGTTGACATGGCCCAGCCCGGAGCCCTCGATGATTATGCCTTTCACTTTTCTCTCGTTTGAAAGATATTCGAGTATCTTGTGATCAAATCCGGGATGAAACTTCACTAGCGCAACGTTTTCATCAAATTTGGTTTTCAATGCAAAGCTCGCTTCGGGTTTGCTTCCTTGTCTCTGTTCAATGGTTTGCGAAAAGACAATCTCCGTCCCTTTTACCCGGGCGACGTAAGGAACATCAATTGATTCAAACGCATTTCTACGACTGGTATGGTTTTTTCGCACTCTAGGTCCTGAATGAATCGCGATGAAATCGTCATTTTCCGTAGCGTGCATCGCCACGTAGACTCCTGCCAGATGGGAATCGACTGCGAAAGCAGCAGCCGCTTTCAGGTTTAGGGCACCGTCAGACGACGGGCGGTCTGTCGACCTCTGGGCTCCGACTAGCACTACTGGAATTTCATGTCCGATCAATGAGAAGCTGAGGGCGGCCGATGCGTATGCGAGCGTATCTGTTCCGATCATTACCACAATCCCGTCAGGAGACTTCTCCTTCGTGCGCTGGACAATCCTCTCTGAAAGTACTTCCCACTGCTTTGGCCCCATGTTCTCGCTGTAGACTGAAAATACTACCTCGGGGGCAATGTTGGCTATCTGATCTAGCTCGGGTATCGCTGCGTACAGATCCATTGCGGAAAGCGCAGGGTGCACCGCCCCGGTTCTATAGTCTATACGGCTCGCAATTGTTCCGCCCGTGCTGAGCAGAAGAAGGCTTTTTCTCGAGTCTTCGGGTGCTGGACGCGTCACCACAGGCTTTTCGACTGCTTGCGACCGTGTAGGCTCGTCTTTCAGTACGGAAATAGCCTGGATCTTGCTAACTTTGACTCCAATATTGTAACCGGATCTGAGTTTGAGCACAATATGTTTGGAATCTGCGTGCTCGTATCTGGGAATCAAGAGACCACTAGTAAAGAGTCCGTCGCTCGTTTCAAGCCTGACTCGCTGGCCAAGCCTTGCGCCAAACCGCGCTAGAATCTCGGCCGCGCTGCCCTGCTGTTTCTTTTCAGAGTCGGCGGGACTAGGCAACTGCTTACGCTCTAGCACGGCCTTTTTCTAAAATAGGATATTAAGGCTTGCATGGCTGCAAGCCACCCCTAATCTTTTCCGAATGCTTTACCTGTAGTACGGAACTGCCACTTTCTCGACTGGCTTTCCTTCTCTCGAAGTCTTGACCTTTCTGATCGCATCTTCGAAGTGTTTCATCGTTACTACGGCATCAGTTGCATTCTTTTTGGCATCTTCTGGCTTTGGGAATTTAGCAACGTACTCCTGGAGCACAAGCGACACGGCAGTATTCACGACCGAGGTGATATCCGCGCCGGTAAACCCGTCCATCATCTCCGCGACCCGATCTAGATCGAGCTCCTTTGAGATTGGTTTGTGTTTTGTTTGAATGTCCAGGATCTTTTTGCGCGCAGATTTGTCAGGAGGTGGGATGAAAAGGAGCTTGTCAAACCTTCCAGCACGTAGCAGAGCGGGATCGACCATGTCCATCCTGTTTGTCGCCGCGAGCACGACAACGCCGTTCAGAGCTTGTATTCCATCGAGCTCAGTGAGAAGCTGACTGACCACTCTTTCAGTAACCATGCTGTCTCCGCCCAGTCCTCTTATGGGCGCCAGAGCGTCAATCTCATCGAAAAATATGACGCAGGGAGATGCCTGTCTTGCACGCCTGAAGACCTCCCGAACTCCCCTCTCAGACTCGCCTACCCACTTTGACAGAAGCTCTGGGCCCCTGACGCTGATGAAGTTAGCTTCGCTCTCAGTAGCCACAGATTTCGCGAGCAGCGTCTTTCCCGTGCCCGAGGGTCCGTAAAGCAGAATGCCCTTTGGCATGCTGTACCCAATTGCGGTGTATAGGTCAGGATATTTGAGGGGCCACTCAACGGCTTCCTGCAACTCCTTCTTGATGGTCTCCAATCCTCCAATGTCGCTCCAGCGAACATCCGGAGTCTCCAAGTAGACTTCACGCATTGCAGAAGGCATTACATCCTTCAGCGCATTCTCAAAGTCGTCCATTGTGACCTGCAATCTATTCAAGAATTCGGGCTGGAGCTTGTCCTCTTCGAGTTTCAATTCAGGGAGCATACGCCGCAACGTCTTCATAGCGCCCTCCTTGCAGAGGTACTCAAGGTCTGCTCCGACGAAACCGTGAGTTACCGCAGATAATTTTTCGAGATCGACTTCTTGCGTCAGAGGCATGTGTCTCGTGTGAATCTGGAGAATCTCAAATCTTCCCCGCTTGTCCGGCACTTTGATTTCGATTTCTCTGTCAAATCTTCCGGGTCTTCTAAGAGCGGGATCGATAGCGTTTGGTCGATTAGTCGCCGCGATGACGATAACCTTGCCTCTCGCTTCCAGTCCATCCATCAGAGAAAGCAGCTGCGAAACAACGCGTCTTTCAACCTCTCCCGTGACCTCCTCGCGTTTTGGAGCAATGCTATCAATCTCGTCGATGAACACGATTGTCGGCGCCTTTTCTCTCGCTTCCTTGAAAATCTCTCTCAAACGAGCTTCACTTTCGCCGTAAAACTTGCTCATGATTTCAGGGCCCGAGATGCTGATGAAATGGGCGTTGCTTTCATTCGCTACAGCTTTTGCGAGCAAAGTCTTTCCAGTTCCCGGAGGGCCGTAGAGGAGCACTCCCTTTGGAGCCTCGACGCCTAACTTTTCGAAGATTTCTGGATGCCTCAAGGGAAGCTCGATCATTTCTCTGACTTTTTGTATCTCATCTTTCATGCCTCCGATGTCCTCGTATGCGACCTGGGGAACCCCCCTCAATGTCTCGCCCTTTTCCGAGATCGTAAATTTTGTTCTCTGGGTGATTAAAACGGCGTCAGCCATCGGGCTAACTGCCTGAACTTGGAAGGTCAGGCGTCCGCCAAAGTACGGGATCATTATGTTATCACCTTTTGTGACGGGAACGCTCTCGAGCGCATCCGCCAGATATCTTTCGTCGATCGGCGGAATGGCTTCTAGTGGTGCAACCACGACCTTTTCCGCCGGAGGAGCTTTGATTGTCTTCACGGTCACAGAATCACCGATTGCCACGCCCGAATTGTTCCGCGTCAGAC
>JBOGRL010000335.1:0-10331 GCA_050749505.1 Nitrososphaerales archaeon | reverse complement strand
CCTCTGCCTTCCGGGTCTCTTCCATAGGAAATGCAAGCGCCTTCAAGCTTTACAACGCAGTCGCCCTTCCAGTTTCGAGGGCTAGCAACCGAATATTCCACAGGTCCTGGTTGTAGTCGTAGTTATGGTACTCAGATTAGTCACAGTAACTGTTCTTGATGTTGTTGTGCTCAATGTTGTCGTGACTGGACTGGTTTGAATGAGGGTCGAGGTGAGATTTCTCGTAATAGTCGTAGAGCTAGTAAGCATCATTGTGCTTGTGAACGAACTGTTGATTAATCTCGTTGTTGTGTCCGTGAGAGAACTCGTAACTGTGACAGTGCTGATATTCTTGATCGTGTTGTATAGACTGACAGTGTTTGTGACGGTTGCGGTTGCGGTTGAATAAGGGCCGATATTCAGATTCGCTCCGCCATTAAGTGCGATGATGGTGAAAGTGCTTGCGCTCGCGAGCGCCATCAAGCCTACTAGTAGAATGGCGGCGGCAAAATTGCTTATTGCAGCCGACTGCCGATCCGTTCTGGTTTGTCTCCGACAAGGTGATTGCATCTGGCTCTTGCTCTCTAATGCGAAGGCCGTACAGAACAGGAAAAAACGACAATAGTCTTTGTTTCCTAGAGAAGAAAGTGTGTCCCTTGCTTTGACAATGAATTTTGCTTCGCGTTCTCGAAAAATTCCAGAGAAATGCAATTGTGAACATAAGCAACCCAACACGGAAAATGCCTTTTTTTGTCAGTCCTTTACTCTAGATTTGACTTCTCTTTTTCTAACTGCTACGAGAATACCTCCTTCTTACCCAGACGCACTATTTTGGAGAGATTCAGGTCTTTTCAACGAGTTAGTAGCTTTCCCAGCAAAGAATGCTTCTACCAGCGCTTCAAGCTCGGTTAGCGCCTTTGAGGCATCTCCACTGCTGAGCTTTTTAATGTCTCTCCATTTTTCAGTCCAAGAATCAATTATGGGTGACATGTTGAAACTTGGACAAAGTAAATCAGATTAAGGTAATAATTTAGCTCGGAATATGGAATAGGATTTCCCTAGCTATGATCTGGCTAGAAGTTTCCTTCTGACTTGCTAAAAGATCGTGAATAGTCATAGTGAGACAAAAATTGCTTATCCCCTGGGGGAAAAGTTGGCCTGGAGCGTCGTGAAAGAAAAGATTAGTTAAGTAATTAGAGACTGAGATGACCTGTTACTCATTTTACGGTTCCCGACGCCTGTTCTGCCGCACAAAAGGATAAAAGACGCAACCTATGCCTTTTCCCGACGCCTGTGATTTTGCGCAATGCCCAGAAGATCAAAGAAAGTTTCCACGACCAGAAAAGCAAAGAGTAGAAGAAATCAAGGACGACGACAATCGGCGTCTATTCCAAAAGGGTTTGGCACGGTGACGCCTTACCTCGTTGTCACAAACGGAGCCCAAGCAATCGAGTTTTACAAAAAGGCGTTCGACGCCAAGGAACTCTCCAGGAACTCCCTGCCGGACGGGAAGATATTGAATGCGCAGCTAAAACTCGGAGGCTCGATAGTTATGCTCGCGGATGAGTTCCCCGGTTCCAGTACTAAATCACCCTCTTCCTTGGGTGTGAGCACGGTCACGCTGCATGTTTACACGGAGGATGTGGACAAGCTCTGGGAGCAAGTGCTTGCCGCGGGAGCTAGAATTGTGATGCCTCTTGATAACCAGTTCTGGGGCGAGCGCTATGGTCAGCTCACCGACCCGTTCGGACATCACTGGTCCCTCTCGCAGAGGGTCAAGATGAACCCCGAAGAGATGGAAGAAAAACAAAAAGCTGCCATGGCGATGTTTGCCCAGGGAGAGCAACCCGGCGGCAACAACCCAGAGAACGAGAGTCCTCCAATCGGCGTAGGTTGAGACGAAAAACAACAATCTTAGTACATGACACTCGAGTGGGAATAGGTTTTGAGAGACCCGTGTCCATTGATAAAGTTCTCCGAGTAGGCTGTAGTGGGTGGTCTTACGAAGACTGGGTCGGACCATTTTATCCAAAGGATTCACGACCCAAGGATTTTTTGAAACTATATTCCTCTGTTTTTGACACCGTGGAAATAGACTCCTCGTTTTACCGCATTCCAAACCAGTTCATGGTCTCGCAGTGGAAGAAAAATACGCCTGAAGATTTTTTGTTTTGCCCCAAATTTCCAAAGAAGGTAACGCACGAATTCAAACTCCAAAACGTAACCAGCACTCTCACGTTCTTCTACAAAACTCTCGCCGGCCTGGGCGAAAAACTAGGCCCACTGGTCATACAGCTTCCACCGTCGTTCAAATATGACAAGGGTATGCCCATACTTTCTGATTTTATCTCCTCCGGGCTCAAAAAGAGCGGTTTTCGCCACGCGATCGAATTCCGCCACAAATCGTGGTTTCGAGACGACGTATACAAGTTGCTGGAGAGCAACAACGTCTCACTTTGCTGGTCAATAACTCAATACGTTGAGACTCCGAAGAAGCTCACCTCAGACTTTGTCTATACCAGAATGGTTGGAGAGCACGATGACATCACAAGGTTCAACGAGACCCAAAAGGATCGCACATCCCAAATGAAGGAGATGTCCAGCGCGGTCAAGGACGCGATCGGGTCAGTCGACGACGCTTTCATCTTCTTCAACAACCACTTTGCGGGCTTTGGCCCGGAATCGGTGAACGAATTCAGGAGGCTGCTCGGACTGATGGAGATGGACTATGGGAACATCATGAGCAGGGGAGCCGCCTTCCAGAAGAGCTTGGCTGATTTCTAAAAGATTTTTTTGAATAAAATTGCCAGAAACATCTCGCATAATCTTCCACATCGACATTGACTCATTCTATCCTTCTGTGGAGGCAAGGGAGAATCCAAGATTGAGAGGCCTGCCGGTCATCGTGGGTGCAGACCCAAAGGGTGGAAGGGGACGCGGAGTAGTTGTTTCCTGCTCGTATGAAGCAAGAAAACTCGGGATTCGTTCGGGCCAGCCGATATCTTTCGCGTATAGAATTTGTAAAGAAGACACTGCGGCGTATTTGCGCCCCAATTTCGCATTGTATTCCAAAATATCAAACTCAATAATGAACATCCTTCGCGTGTTCGCAGATAGATTCGAGCAGGTGAGCATCGACGAAGCGTTCCTCGACGCGAGCGAGAGCGTCGAGAGCTTTGAAGAGGCAAGAAAACTTGCCGTTCTGATCAAGCAGGAAGTAAAGTCGAAGGAGCGCCTGACATGCTCGATTGGAGTTGCCCCGAACAAATCTTCTGCAAAGATCGCATCCGAGTTTCAAAAGCCTGACGGGTTGACCGTCGTGAGTTCAAGCGAGTTGAAAAGCTTCCTGGCTCCTCTTCCGGCGTCCGCGATAACTGGGATAGGAAAAAAGACCGAAGAATTTCTGGAATCGATCGGGATCAAAACCATAGGCGACCTGCAAAAAATCCCAGGAAAAGATCTCGTGAAGCACTTTGGAAAGACCGGAGTTTGGCTCTGGGGAGTTGCAAATGGACTAGAAAGGATAGAGGTCAAAGAGAAGGCGATGAAATCCCTTAGTGCAGAGCACACTTTTGAAAAGGACGTCTCGGACAAGGAAAAAATCGTGTTGAATCTGGAACTGCTCGTGGAGAAGCTCCACAAGAGGGTCCTCTCTGCAAATGTAAAGTTCAGGGTAGTCGGTATCAAGATCAGGTTTTCTCCTAATTTTCAAACTTTTTCGCGCGAAAATACGCTTGCGGTGTTCACCGATAAAAAGCAAATAATTGCGCAAGAGGTACGGAACCTCTTCAGGGAGTTTGAGGCAAATTCGCGAAAGGTTAGACTGATCGGGGTGTTCGTGGCAGATTTTTTCAAAGATGAATCTACCACCAATGAGAGCTTGGAGAACTGGGTTAGCTCCTAGAGTTCTCTTAATTGTTTTTTGAAGCTAGATATTACTACTCGGGTGCACCAGGTCTTTTGTTTTTTCCCGGAATCAGCATACCCTTGACTCTTTCTACTTCTTGACATGATATATCTCACCTGATTCTTCGTCCGAAACGATTCCTTCTGGCGGCATCTTTCTCAAATAGGCTTTGTAAGGAGTCTCGATCACATCAAGATTCAAAGACGTGTGCGGCCTCCTCATGTTGTACCATTCAATCAGATCATCCAGGTTCTTGAACCTCAGAAGCTTTTCTTCCAACGTTCGAAAGAACCTCTCGATCTTGCCATTTGTATTTGTCCTCTTCCACGTACGGCTCCTTTGAGATCAAGATCTTCCAGACCACACATGCAGGGATATTTCTCCGAACAATGGGTGACCAGTGCCAGCACCTAATTTGCATCACAAATTCATGGCGAAGACGCTGGTCGAACCTTTGATTGTGATCGCTTTCCCAAAATGGTCGAGATGCGACCTGAATTCATGATACTAGTCCAGAATTCATGATGCAAATATTTTGTCAGTGGTTTCCGATATTCCTGTCCTTGTTCCTCAGATCAAGTCCAAAGCCGAAAGAGCAATAAGTCGTTCAAACAAAGTTTGAGGAGAACTCGCACAATCATAATCATGATTATCCTGCTAATAGCGTCTGGTCTGACTGTTTTCTATTTCTACGCAATGCCTGCGTACACTCCCCTTGATGAAATCCCTGGTATGGCCTCATCGTCTTGCAAGTTAGCGCATGGAAGCATGGAGACTTTAACATGCATCTTTGGGATTCAATTGGATCAAATTCCACAGAGGATCACCATCACTAGTTTTAACTTGACAACTTACGGCAATTCTGTTGCTAGTATTGCCGCGTTGACCGACCAACATGTTTCAATGTCTAGATCTGGAGTAGGCAACTTTACAGTTATCATTCAATTACCAAAGATGGAGAACGTTAGTATTGGAGAGTATCTTCAGTATTGGTTAGATTTTCCTTACGGAAGGGATATCTACGGAGTGCTACAAGTTAGTTGAATAAGATAGACGACGCGGTTAACTACTCCTCCTGGGATGGGCAGATCTATTTTCCAGATTACTTCGCTCGTAATGACATTCAGAAGCGAGCTTATCTTTAGAAGAATTTCCTCCGAGTTGCTACACAAATCAAACTTGTTTTCTGCAGCAAGCGTGTGGAAGCGGGCGCTCTTTAAGTTTGGCATATCCTCGACTTTTCATAAACCTGTTTTGCTCGGTCTCTGCGGTGATTTATTATTCCTCTGTCTTCAGTAATAGGATCTCGATTGGGTTATTCCTTGGTAGCTACCTAATCCTAACATTCTTTGTAAAGTCCTGTTGTCGTCTGTAACTATCGCCTGCTGCATCATTCTCAGATGTAGGCAGCTATCAAAAAGTACTTCGTAGCCAGCTGTACCTAATCCCCCCTAAGGGGTCTACTATTGTTTTCAATGACTAATTGGATTCTGTTGATTTATCAGACGGTAAAAGCTCATTTTTTGAGTTCAGATTATCAGAGCATCACCCGAATATTCAACACAACTACTAATTGCAATGAATACAATCTCTTCATACAAAATTTGGTTCTCTTTCGTTGTCGGGTGAAAAAGAGAGTCATTCCACTTCGGGTGAAATTCATACCGAGCCACCTTTCAGCTTGATTCTGTCGGAAAGTGAAGAATATACTTCCCTAAACTCTTTTTCCGTTCTGTCGTTTTCGCTAATGCTGAACTCGCCAATGCCAGCAATCTCAATTTCAATATCTGCTGGCATTTCACCCCAAACAAAACCACCTAAGCTTGAACCGCTCGAAACGTGGGGGCTAACGTAATGTAACCGCCTTACGTCTGAGTATGAAATTTTACGGTCAAAGACATATTCTGAATCATGACGGATAAAGCTAACTCGATATTTGTAAATTAGAATCCCATCTTCGGAAAAATCAAATCTGTAGCTCTGCGAGCTGGGCAAGCCTCTGAGCTTAACCGCGATCAGAGAGTACAAAGCGAAAGGCCTGAATTAATTCAGGTCTAGCTCTTTGAAAAGGCTTCCATTAGAAGCTGATTCCAAGTCGCCTTTTTACCAGAAATTCCTGCTCTTTGAGCTGGTGTCATTCCCTCTAGTATCATGTGTGGCTTTACGAAATTGTACTGAATCCTCAGCATTGCCCGCGCCTTTTGTGGAGTACACTAACTGCATGGCAAACAGATAGCGTACCTGAAAGACCCAATCCTGCCCTAACGCCTTGGCACAGATGGCTTCCCTTCTGGCGCTTTTCTCGGTAGATCATAGAATAGTTTACGCTCTGGAAGTTGGCGCTATTGCGGCTGGCACTTGCTTCCGTGGATAGTTTTTCGGGCCTTATTCTTAAGATAAGAGAACAGCAGAAAAAGCACGAGTCATTTTTCACCAAAAGGGGTCTCAGATTGACGAAAAGCTGCAGCAATTTGGTTACGCTCGATCGTGAGAGGCTCATAACCGAGCCGATGTGGCTCTTTCTGAGTAAGATCGAGGTATTTCCAAATCTTCCTCCACGAGGGGCCGAGCGTGAGGCGCCCGAAAAGGATATAAGACGTTCTGTAACTTTACTGTAAGTGACTGAACTATGCCCAAGGAAGGATTCAGTGTAATTACAATCACCCAGCAAGCCCATGATAAGGCAAAGCAGAGGTACAATCAGAAGGTAAAGTCTGAGAAGCTCGAGAAAAGTTTCTCAAAATTCGTGAACGACCTGATCATCGAGCAAATTGAGGCCGATGAAAACCTCTCGCTCACGGCTCCTTTTATGGAGAAAATTGGGCTGGACGACAATTCAATCATGATCAAGGATAACAAGATTGGCAGGATCGTCGAGGTCCAGGTCCACGGAAAAGACCTCATCTGCATGTTCGATGAGAAAAAGGATTGCGTGCACGTCGGATATGCCTACGCGATCCCTGAAGTTTATCGATTGATGTCAGAGCGGCGAAGGTAAGCACACGCATCGCGGTTTGAAAATGCTTATGGGAGCGAATTTTTTCCAGAGCTCCACATAAGAGAATGCCACGAATTTTGTCCGGAGACGAGATCTCTCCACTAATACAAAAAGTAATCCAGGCCGACTCTGGCGAGCAAAAACAGCCAGCTGGATATGACGTAACCGTAAGTAAAATCAATTCTTATCCGAAAACCAAGTTTAACCTTGGGCTTGCAAAGGGAGAAAATTCGTCTCTTGAAGCAGTTCCGCTAATCAATGATTATTTTGAATTGAATGAATTGGGAGCATACTTTGTGGAGCTGAATGAAATAACCTCGATCCCTAGGGATGCGATTGGAATCTTGCTCCCGAGATCCACGTTACTCAGGAACGGTCTGGATGTTAGGACGGCGCTTTTCGACCCGGGATACTCGGGTCAGCCGAAGGTCATGCTGGTGTGCCACAGGCCTGTCAGGATCCAGAGGTTTGCAAGGATTGGTCAACTGATCATTTTGAAGTCTGACAGAGAGTTTTCTTCGCAGTACTCTGGACAGTATCAGGGAGAAAGAGGCGCAAATTCAAAGAAAACCTGACTGATTATCTTCAAGTTCTCCAAAAAGGATAAGCTCTCCGCGCTTGATGCGTTCACTGGGATGTACGCCGCCAATTATCAACGGATGAGCAAAAAGTTTGTTCAGTCAAGAAGGAAGCTAGATGCTCGTAAATTTATTCGTGAATGGTTCATACGCAACTGTGTTGCTGAGGGTTCCGATTTTTTCAATTTACGCTTTTATCAGATCACCCTCTTTCAGGTACGTATTGGTAGTGCGACCCACGCCCGAGGGCGTCCCAGTCGAGACAATGTCGCCGGGCTTTAGTGTCATGACCTGCGAAGCATAAGAAATCAACCTCGGAAGTTTGAATATCTGGAGCGAAGTATCGGAATCCTGCCTTGTTATTCCGTTGACTGAGAGCCTGATTTTCAAAGGGTAAGCGCTTTCTAATTCATCGCCCGTTACGATCCACGGACCCATGGGGCAGGCGGTGTCTGCGCACTTGCCCATCAGCCAGTGTGAACCATAGGTAGGGTTTGGCTTTGGCCAGCCCTGCAGGTCTCGCAGGCTGATGTCATTCAGTATCGTATATCCGGCTATGAAGTCGTATGCATTTTCTTCTTGAATGTGCTTTCCCCTCTTTCCTATGATTGCAGCGAGTTCAACTTCGTAGTCGGGCATCTTCGAGACGCTGGGGATGATGACTGGCTCATCCGGTCCAATTATCGAGTTCGCAAACTTGCCAAAAAAGTACGGCTCTGACGGAGGAGATACTCCCCCTTCCCTTCCATGCTCCAGATAGTTTACGGCCGGGCAGAGTATCTTTTCAGGCTTCGGAACAGGCGCCTTGAGCTCATAGCGCTGAGCAAGGCAAGACTTCTTGTCTTCCTGTCCGCCTTCAAGTACGGAACTGACAATTTCTTTAGCTGCTTTCATCCCATCTTCTCCGGTTGACAGGAAAGTTTGCATATCGGTGAAAATCCTTTTCTTATCCGAAGGAAAACATTGCTCGCAACCCGATTTTAGATCGATGACCCCGGAATCAGTGTAAACTCCGATTCTTTCTTCGCTTGATGATGAAAATGTAACCAATCGCAATTTTAGGCTCTAGTTTCAGGTTTTTGAGAACCTAAATTTGTCTTTCTGAATCCCAGAGAAAAGTCTCAATTGTGTTCTGAGAAGATGCTCATTCCAGTTGTATAACATTGGGTCTTGCAAACCCAAAATGATGAGTTAGCAAGATTCTCTCCGGCACCCAATCTGGCCTGCTTGCACCTTATCCTGTGGTGAGGCTATGATTTAAGCGAGGCCCTTGATTGAGCGTAGGCCAACCGCATTCCCGAGCTGTATGCGGTCTTACTTAAGAGCGGGCAAATACAGAATTGGTTTTGGAAGCAAATTGTAGTGGCATATGGGAATGTTCTCACTAAACCGAAGTTGAAGGCACTGGGCAAAACTATTCAACATGAACTTTCTCGTGGTCCTAAATTCCTGCGCGAATTTGAGTCTGTGGAAGAGTTTCACAAAATAAACATGGTCAGAAATTTTGCTAAAATGCTCGAGGTGTGTTTTCCACAGGACAAGTCCCTCATAATCGATCTCTTGGAAGCTTGGGATGGCGCAGAATACAAGAGTACAAAAGAGGCTGGGAAACTGGTTGACAGTCTAATTGATCTCGTTCTTTACGTAAAGAAAGAAAGTTTCGTATGTAATTTCACCTATAGCCCCCTCGAGGCTCAAGCTGGGATCTGCGCTCCTTCTTCTTCTTTGATCGGTGAATAGTAGTACCGCCGTCCGCTATTCTTTCTGTGGTAGATGTGCAAGAATCTGTCATACCAATATTCCCTCCCCTCTGAAACACGTTTAACCTTCAAGACGTAAGAGGCAGGCTTGCCGCGTTTATCGCAGGTTGTGACGGATTGCACACTAGCCAACTAGGCGATCACGCTCAGTTTTGGAGATATGTTGTCGCTGGGATCAAAGCGTGTTTGCATACTAATAACTCCCCTGACTAGCTCGAGAAAATATGCTGCATCGTTGCACATGTCTTGAAGAAAAAGAGAGCTGTACGCTCTCAGACCTCGATTGTGTCTTCCTCGACAAACTGCTTTGCGACTTTGACGTGTTCGCAATTATCATTGTGGTCCTTTGCCTATTTTGCTTCCAAAAGCCGCCTCTGGGTTCCGGCTCGTCGTCGGTTGTTGAATCAGCTCGTTTCAAGTGATTTCTTCTGAGGTGGCGCATTTACGAATAAAATACTCGACCCGAGGTTAAGTCGATTTTCGACACAGTTAGCTGAAGGATTCTCGCAGTTGAACAAGGTGCATAGGAGCCAGTGCCTCGCAGTAGCAACGACGGGGTTAGAATTGAACTAAAGTAGGATTGAAAGTATTCTTCAAGAGATTTCTCTAAAGCGCCTAAACGAATTGAAGTAATTAAACATAAAGATCTATTTTCGATCTTTATAGGTTATCTGATTGTTCCTGCTTCGATATTCTTTTTCCTTCGATGTGACACGCATGTCACATCTTGTTGGAGCGCGTCATGTATTTCTGTTACAGTCTCGGCAACTTCGTCCCTCGCCGACGTGGTTTCCTTTCGGATCGCCTTGAGCTAAAGAATGTCCTCACGACGGCGTCTTGGTTAAAGTTGGATTTCTAGACACAATAAGAGCGCTGCATGGGAGAAACCTTAATCGTAGCTCAGATAACGGTAAATAAATGACATGTATTGTCCAAAATGTGGCAAACAGATAAGCGATGACTCTGTTTACTGTCCGAACTGTAGAACCCAGCTCAAAGGAGGAAGTGTTTCAACCGGCGCGGGAATCGGGTTTGGACTCCCAATGCTCTTCACCTCAAATTACGTTCCAGGATACAGGATCGACAAGGTTCTCGGCATGGTGTATGGA
>JBOGRL010000334.1:0-10201 GCA_050749505.1 Nitrososphaerales archaeon | reverse complement strand
ACGCCGTACTGGTTCGTATAAGATTGAGACGCAAGTGCGCTGACGTGCGGGAATGGACTATAACCCAAAGATTCAGTTGCGGTCTGGTACATTGTTGCAACCGGGGTAAGCGGGTGAGGGGGAAGCGGATAGTTAGTGCTCATGGGCACGAGCTTACCGTTGTCCGTTCCACACAGGCCGTGAGCTTTTTCCCATTCTACGTAATACGGCTCGTACTCCTCATACGTCATCGGCCAGTCTTCCAAGTCGTTGTGCGGGTTTACGGCATTCAGGAAGTCTAGACCGTATTTGTTCACCGTTGAAGAATATTGTGTATAGCCCCAAGGCCCCTGGCGACCCATCGTCCCGCCGTAGTGTTGCGCTGCGCCACCCACACCGTGGCCTAATGCATGGTATTGTATCGGCATCGTGTATCGGCGGACAGGCAGAGCGAACTGGTTCGAGTTGTTCCTGATCGTGACCGTTTGGAGAGGAAGAGGGCTGTCATATTTTCTATTCAGTCCGACACCCCACTCGTCGTACTTTGTCGTGGAGTAATCGTTGACGTAATCCCAATATGGCCCCTTAGTTATCCCGACTACTTTGTAACCAGCCTTTGAAAGCTCGACTGCGATGACGCCACTCATGTAGCCTACGCCGAGGCAGACAACGTCCGCGGGCTGCTCTTGAATTACAGTTGACATGATTTATCACGTTCCTCCTGATATTTGCTGCTGATACTGCGCGAGGCTTGCGGGTTTCAGCCTGAACGGTGTAGTTTGGACCATAAGGTCTTTCTGGTCTTTACCCTCACCGTAGGCGTTGCCGAGGTTAACTCCGTTGTACCCCGTGAATTCCCAGCCCACCATGTTCTGGTTTCCGCCGTAAAGCGGGTCCATCAAAAAGCCGGCCCATGTCATGAATGTAAGTTCGTACGCAAAATCTTCTGGGAGAATGTTGCTAAAACTTGCCATTGTTGGCTTGTTCGCCCAAAGATCCTTCAAAACTTGCATCTGCTGCGCGGAAGTGATCTTTTCGAACTGTCCTCCGTACGCGCTGTTGGAATAATTTTCAACGGCGACCAGTCCAACTCTCCAGTACTCTCTCATATTCAATGCATACTGGTAGCGAGTTCCTGCGCCCACTCTGACCTTAGGACTGCCCGCTGAGTAGGTAACGTTGCCAACAGTAATTGGGCCAGTCTGACCCGAGAGCACAAACGGGCCGTCCATGAACATATTCCCGCTCCGCCCATAATCTGATGCCAATTGTCTATCAATGAAGTAAATAACACCAGCCTCCTTCGCTCCCGGACCATTGCCGTCCGAGGGGATGATTGTTTCCGTTATTGCAGCCAGTTCAGCTTGCTCTGAGACGTTGAGGCTAACAAAACCGGTGGTAGTATTGATCTGAGTCTGCAGACCAGAGGCCTTGATTTGTTCTTGGCTCAGTTGTCCTTGAGCTGTACTTAATTTACTCTTCAGCGAGGAATTCTCGCTCATATAGAATGGTAATCCAACGGCAGAAGCCACAGCTGCGCCTCCCGCAGCAGCCGCGCCAATTTTGAGAAAATCTCTCCTTGTTCTCTTGGTAGTTGTTGTTGTGGTATTGCTGTTATTGTTGTTGCTACTACTCACGATCTTAACGCCGTGCAGATAGCAGTTGCCAAGTATATTAGTTTGTTCAAATTGTAACAACCAATTGCGATTATTCCCTAATACTTATTTGTCCGATTCTTGACGTGTTGTCTTGTGCTTGATTATCTTTGACAAATAGACCATATCGAGGAATCTCTTCTGCCTTGTACGTCGTTGTTGGCGTAGTAATTGTGATAGTTATAGGTGCTGCGATTGGACTCGCTGGTGTAGGGATCTTCAATCTATCTGGTGGAACCTCCACCACTAGTATTTCTACTACGACAGGTACAAACACCTCTGTTAGCACCACTCCGACAACTAGCACGACACAATCTACCTCTCCAACCTCAACAGGGGCTACATCAAGCTCGCAGACTTCAAGCAGTGGAACAGGGTCCAGCGCCGCATCAGTGAAAGTGACCATGCCGAGCGGCGTGGGTAGCAGTCAGTCTCTCAATTTCCTGCCTGCGAACATTACTGTTGTGATAGGAGTCAACAACACCGTGATATGGACGAACAATGATACCACCGTGCATACTGTCCAGTCCAAGAGCGTACCGAACGGTGCATCAAGCTTCGACTCCAAGGATATGAATGCAGGAGCCGTATTCAACATGACATTCACAGTGGCTGGAACCTACCACTACTTCTGTAAGTATCACTCGTGGATGCAGGGAACCGTAAACGTCGTCGCGAAACCTTGATGCCCTCACTCGCAGGTAATCAAACACAGATTGCAAAGATTCAACCTTGAATCTTCCTGGTTGCTAGCTTGAGCTTTTGCGTGGTGTCAGCCGAAACGCTGATCGCCTTGTGCACGTCCTTGGCATGTCTTTCAAGGTTCTTTGAAAGCTGATCTTTTGTCCTGCCGACGATTTGGATCGGGCACCCGCAAACGCTCGACAGGTTCGCCTTGAACCCTGACATTCGCTACACGTGATGGACTTGTAGAACAGATGAATATTGCTCTTCCCCAGAGATGAATAAACAGCCCCTGTGATGTATGTAAATAGCAGATCCCTTTATTATCCCAAATACTGACTCCTCTAAGTTGGAAAATGCCCTCGAAGAGGACTAGACGTCGTTTTGGCTCCGAAATGCTGCCGGGCTTCCTTGATGAATTGTGGGTCAAGGACATTTGTCACTCCAAGAGCCCGTTGAGAGACGAGCTCGGTTTCATGGATGATTTGGTTCTTTCGATCAAAGAGAAAGGTGTCCTCCAGCCGATTGTTGTCCGACCATCGGGGGATAAGTTCGAAGCGATTGCCGGAAATCGGAGGTTAGAGGCATGCAAGCGGCTAGGTTTGAAGAAGGTCCCGTGTTATGTGGTAGGTCTGGATGACAAACAGGCATACGAAGTCTCGCTCATCGAGAACATCCAAAGGAATAGCCTGAATGCTATAGAAGAAGCCAGAGCGTTTCGTACATATGCGGATGAGTACGGATACGGAGGTGTTTCGGAGCTAGCAAAACGCATCAGCAAGAGCGAGCCCTACGTGAGCAAGAGAATCGCTTTGCTCGACCTTCCAAAGGAAATTCAAGAGCAAGTCATTCGCCGGCGAATACCACCGACCGTGGCAGAGGAACTCGTGTCGTTGGGCCAAGTTGAAGTGAGCCAAGTAGCGAAAAAAATACTTTCTGAACGCCTCACCAGGAATAAGGTTAGGAGTACAATCAAGGAGCTCAGAATTTCAAAGACTGGCGATGATTCAGCCGACGGTGATGAATTTAACGAGACGGTGGAAGTTCAGGAGTCGCTACAGAGAATAGACCGCGCAACGTCAAAGTGCGAGGCAAGCCTCAAGGCATGCTTGATACGGATGGATGACGCAATAGACAGCCTTGGGGAAGAGGAATGGTTTGTCAAAGAAAGTTTGTTGGGGTTGAGGCAAAAACTTCACCAGTCGATAGACGGAGTTATTATCCTGAAAAAGCGGATAAACTCGCATCCAGACCTATTACTTTCATCATCGTCAAAATCAAAGAGCAGATTGCTTGTCGTGCACTAGGCGAGAGACTGATTCTCAGGGCCATGGGGCATCATCTCGCACCTAATCTTATTAGGTTCAATATCGAGTATCTCCAATGAAGGAGGATGGCGAGTTCCGCTGACGCGTTTTAACGTATCAAGGCACCGTTTGATCACTACCGCCGTGATCCTGATCATCGCGGTCCTTGTCGTATCGGGCTCTTACCTTTACCTGATCGGCTCCGGCCTCCGGAATGATCGATCAACATCAGGAATTGATGCCGCCTTGATCACCATACCTCGCGGATCCGCGGTTCCACCTTCGAGGTTCAACGTGACACAACTCTTAACTGGAGCGTACAAATATCCATACAATTTCACCGTCGTCATTGGAGTTAACAACACCGTTACGTGGATGAACAATGATACAGTATCACACACGGTATCATCGTTCATCGTTCCGTCTGGCGCGCAGTCATTCAATTCCAACCTGATTTCACCGGGAGATAAATTTTCGGCATCGCTCACAGAGCCCGGGATTTACAAGTACACTTGCATGTGGCATCCCTGGCTAGCCGGAGAAATAACTGTCAAGTCTAGTTAGTATATTGCAAGGTAAGCAACCCCTCGAGAAGCTGGGGGGAGCTGTTTATGATATAATTTAACGATGATGTTGTTGCCGTCACAATAATATCAAACTCGTGTTAGTGGTGTGTGCGCGGCTCGACAACTTATCTGCTCCGAAAGGAGAAGTATCGTATCGCAGCAATCAGCGAGAAGCTCTACGTCGCGCTTGGAATCGTACTCCACAGTCGCTGCTGATTCCTCCGGTGCCGCCCCGCTCACCTTTACCTGCAGTCTTTCGTGATAACATAGGGAGCAGACTGCCCGGCTTTCAATTTCAGACTTCCTTCCAGCTCCTAAAGGCAGTCTGGACAAACGCAATCTGTTGATTCTGTTCGCAGTCTTTCTCTCTTCTCCTTCGTAGTGATTGTTTCGGAGCACCAGCATCCGAATGATAGGATGCCTTCGCACTCGAAAGTATTTCCGCACAATTCACACTTGGGAATCCTCGCCATTTGGGATGCCTGACGAATACGAGTCGTCCGCGCATAGAAGTATAGCGTAAGCCTTAAGGAGCTGGCTGGATTAGCCAGTCGGGCATGCACTCCACGAGGACTTTATCCATAGTTGCGATATTCAC
This sequence comes from Nitrososphaerales archaeon, assembly GCA_050749505.1. Taxonomy (GTDB): domain Archaea; phylum Thermoproteota; class Nitrososphaeria; order Nitrososphaerales; family CADDZS01; genus DATLTL01. Next base: position 5,412 of record JBOGRL010000334.1, on the reverse strand, counting down.
TTCAACGATCATAGCGAGCGACTATGCTCTCGCTCCGCTCTTGAACGTAAAGCTCCTCGATACTCTGGTATTTTCATCATCTTACGCATTCGGATTCAGGGTGGGAGCTTCAATTGCGATACTCTCCGAGCTTATCTGGAGCGTTATGACCCCATATGGAGGCGGATTCCAACTTTCAATAATTCCGTTCCTTGTAATTGGCGAAATACTCTACGCGCTCATGGGATATTTCGCATCAAAGATCTGGGGAGTAGAGAAGCTCTCTCTCCTGTCCCACCAGAATTTGTACTTCGGCTCAATTTTGGCAATCTGCGCCTTCATCTGGGATTTTGAAACAAACATCGCAACGGGTCTGATAGCTCTCTGGCCTAACATTACAATCATGAGAGTGTTAGTCTACGAGATTTTTGGAATCCCCTTCATGATACCACACGAATTGAGCGATTTTGTGCTTGGCGCAGCTCTAGCCCCGATCATCATAGTCTATTGCAGGCAGCTTGCGATGAGAAGCGGAAAAACCCACCCGACCGCGCAGATTAACTCCGAGGTCAGATAATGACATGGAAGTACAAACCAAGACTCTTTACGGTGTGATCGCGCTGCTTTTAGCCGCAGTTATCATCGTTTCGAGTTTTGCCGGGCTGTACTACTACCAGTATAGCAAAGAAGCCTCGGCTAATTCGGTATATGTGCAGGAATTAAGCAAATCGGGCGTGAGATTCGCATCGGACATTGTAATTGACTATGGCAACGGAACGCATACGTGGTACAACGAGACCGCGGTACTCCCAGGGTCCAACCTGTACACACTGACGGTTCTTGTTACGGAGGGAAATGTGAACGCAACCTGCTGCGAATACGGCTCTCATTTTGTGACTGGCATCAGCGGCATCCAAAACACGAATGCGAAATCTTGGTTCCTGTGGACGTACAACTCGACTGCGTCATGGCAAACCGCCCAGTCCGGACCAGACGAATACTCGATATTTAACGAAAGCGTGTTTGCATGGACTTTTTGTGGGATGACTGCATCGTACAATCCCAGCTGCACGCCACCGTAGTTGCTGAGTATAAGATTTGGCTCCAAAAATCTCTCCGCTGGAATCGCTCCGCACGGACAAGAAAAAGGAAATTGAATCAATGTCCTTGGAATTGAGGAAATTGGTCTTCAAGGCTGTCGCAGACACTCTCGGAGACTCGATATTACTGTCAGGGGGCCTTGATACGACCATCGTAGCAGCTGTTGTATCATCACTTTTGGGAAAGAACAAGGACTTGCGCGCGTACACTATTCTACTGAAAGATTCGCCTGCGCCCGACCTGAGCTACTCCAAACTTGCTTCCGCCTTGTTTTGTATCCCTCACCAGATCCGCGTCGTAAGCCTCAAGGAGTTGGAAGAAGCCCTTCCAGATGTCATCCGAGTCCTGAAATCCTTTGATCCAATGGAAATCAGGAACAGCGTGACAGTTTACCTTGGGCTAAAGGAAGCAAAACTGGGAGGATTCAGGAGGGTCATGACCGGAGACGCGTCAGATGAGCTCTTTGCAGGGTACAGTTTTGTGTTCAAGCTCCAGCGCGATCTGGCGCAGGCTACACTGAGGCACTTGTGGGAAGTCATGCATTTTTCATCGGTTCCGCTCGCTCAATCACTAGGCATTCAGGCAAGCCTCCCCTTTCTTGAGTCAGGCGTGAAAGAATTTGCAATGAGTCAGATCGAGTTTGATTTTTTGATCGGATACAAGGGAGAAGTATCTAGCGGCAGTGAAGTTTTCGGGAAGTACATCCTGCGCAAAGCTTTCGAGGACATGCTCCCTCGCGAAATTACGTGGCGGACAAAGACCCCAATAGAATGCGGGTCTGGTACGACAATTCTTCCACAAATCTATTCCGAAAAACTAGGTGATTTTGAATTTGAAGAAAAGAAGGCAAGATATCTTCAGACTGACAAGGTCAAGATCAGGGACAAGGAACACCTAAAGTATTACGAGATTTTCAGAGAAATATTTGGCGCACCTTCCCCGCTGGATAGGTCAAAGAGGATGTGTCCGGCTTGCACGTTCAACGTCCCGGGCGATGCGCTGTTCTGCACAACCTGCGGAGAATTTCCAATCTGAGTTTTTATAGCCGCTTGGATTCCGAAAGGAGGTGAAAAGTTCGTCCCTTTTGAGCCTCTCAACAAGAATGCATAGAAAAGGTGGCATAGAGCGCATCGTTACCACTCTTCCTAGCGCGACCGAGATCGTCAGCCTGCTCGGGCTAGAAAGAAAACTCGTTGGAATCACTCACGAGTGCGATTATCCACCATCGGTTAGGAAAAAGCCCGTGGTGATGAGATCTGTCTTTGACACTAAGAAGATGACGAGCAAAGAGATAGACGATTCTGTCCTCGATAAGGTCACCAAAGGGAAATCAATTTACGAAATCAATGAAAAGTTGCTGGTGTCCCTCAAACCGGATCTGATAATAACTCAAGAGCTCTGCGAAGTTTGCGCGACTCCTCTACGCGAAGTTGCGAAGATCATAGGGAGTCTAAACCCCAAGCCCAAGGTTCTGTCGCTCACGCCGCACGACATTGAAGACGTACTGAAAGATGTGATCAGAATTGGAAAGGTTACTGGGAAGGTTGCCAGAGCAAAGAAAGTTGTGGCGGAATTTCAGGAAAGGATCGATGGTGTAAAGAGCAAGTGCTTGCGGCTTGGAAACAAGCCGTCCGTTTTTTGTCTGGAGTGGATGGATCCTATATACTGCTCTGGTCACTGGATGCCCGAGCTGGTCAGTTACGCGGGTGGAAAGGAAGTTCTAGGCAAGCTTGGGGAGCCGTCGACTGCCGTTCCGTGGGAAAGCGTAATGGAACTAGACCCCGAAGTAATTTTTGTAACGGTGTGCGGCTACGATGTGAGAAGAACCCTGGGGGAAATCGGGACTCTGACCGAAAGAACTGGATGGAACAAGCTCCGTGCTGTTAGAAGTGGCAGGGTCTACTTGCTGGACAGCACGTCCTACTACAGCCGTTCAGGGCCAAGGCTCGTCGACGGATTGGAGATCATGGCATTTATTCTTCACCCGAACCTTTTCCCCGACTACAAGACGCCGAAAGCTTCTGTTTACTCTCTATTTGGAAGAAAGTTTATTTGAAATGCATTTACGAATCAGTGCATTAATCCTCTCTCTGGAAGAGAAGTTACAATAGAGAATGGCTCTGAAAAGGCAGATACAAGCTGTGCTGGCGGCTGATTACAGAGGGCCGAAGGCCTCATACAGCGAAGTTGATATTCTGAAAGCGTTGTCTGCCATCGGTAAGTCCGAGACAAACCTGGGTCGCACCAGGCTTGGCCAACTCATCGGGTTGGGTCAGGGCGAAGTCAGAACGCTGATCTCCAGGCTAAAGAGCAACGGCTTGATCATCGTGGATGCTAAAGGTTGCGCGTTCACTGAAAAGGGAAAGAAGGAGTTTGATGCGGTATCAAAATCGCTTCCCTACTCATCAAAGGTTGAGGCAAAATCGCTCGGTCTCGGAAGGTTCACCTGGTCGATCACAGTTCGCAATGCTGAGAGCAAAATACGCAACGGCATCGAGCAAAGAGACGCATCAGTCCGCGCCGGAGCAAGTGGGGCTCTCACGGTGATCTACTCCTCGGGAAAATTTATGATTCCAAGCGCAGACAAGAAATCTGCTGGAGCAGCAGACTGCGAAGCCTTGGGTCCCTCTGAGCCATGGACAACTATCAGATCAGAAGGAAGGCCGAAGAATGGCGACGTAATAATAGTAAGCGGGTCTGAGACGCTATTCTTAGCTGAAGAAGGAGCCCTAGCAGCTGCACTCACAATTCTCTGACTAGGCATTTTTCTTTAAAATCCATCTTTGGAAAATGCGGAACTAGTTTTCTGTGCATACTCGACGTTTTGTCGAGAAGGCGCGATCTTTTCCTTTTCTCTTTTTTTCTATATGAATCAATGGAAGATGGAGAGACGTTTAGAATGCTAAATCAATAGTGTTAGAATCTTTGAGGTCGTCTCGATCCTTAACTTTGATCATGATGTATGCAGAGCTAGCATCCAAAATCAAGTTTCTTAACAGCCAAAAGTTCCTTTTTCTAATCCACTTTGGTGACGGCTCTTTTTTTCGCGGCCATTACGAATGTCCCGGACTATCTGCTCGTCAGTCAACCTGCTAAGGTCTACTCCTTGAAGCAATCTTTCGGGCTGTTCTATCTTCTTCTCCTTCATAGCGTTTTTCAGCCCACCTCGAATCGCGTCAGACATGTTAACGCCTGATTTCTCCAGCTCCTGCTTGAGCCTTTTGAGCACTTTTTGCAGAGGCTAGTACTAAATAACATTTGTTCACCTAAGAATTCTAGATCCCGGAATGCGCAGGGAACAGTGTGGTTAGTTGGGTGCTCAAGTATGGGAAGAAATTTTTCGGACACCATCATATCTTGGTTTTCGATGAACGTAAGCTATCTTGTCCATTGCTACGCCAGATCACTAAAGTGTTTATCACGTAATTGGCCGAATATCGGCGAAGCAAAAGTGATCCCTTTCTACGATTTCTCCGACATTCACCTTAATTTCACTCTTGAATATCGGGCCGTCGTATACGAAGGTATGAAATTCTCCGTTTTCTCCGCAGGGATCGACCTCTTTGGGCAACTCGAGTAAGAATTCCTTATCGAATTCTCTCCCGCAAATTTCCTTAGCTATTTTCTGAGGATCAACGCAGCAAATAATCGCCCTGAAGCCAGATTCAACGAAATAATTTGCAAGCTCGGTAGTATCGCGTCCCCATACGGGGAAGATGCATTCAAAACCCAATTTCTCGAGAAATTTTTCTCTGTAATCGCGAATGTCTTGGAGAAATAGGTCTCCGAATACGACGCGCGATACGCCGTACTTTTGTTTTGCTTCAAGCAGTTTCGTCTGTGTGTTTGATTCATAGATTTCGTTCGAGGCATGTTTCGGTATCAGTACCTCATAAAGGGGCAGCTCCAGTTCTCGTGATTGTGCAAGCAGAAGATCTCTCCGAACTCCGTGCATGCTTATCCTATCATAGTCTTGAGTTAACGTCGTCATTAGTCCGGAGACGCTCAGCTCGCCGAGTCTCTTCATTTCATAATATGCAAGGGCGCTATCCTTACCCCCGCTCCAAGAGAGTACACACTTTTTTTGATACTTCAATCCGACTGGAGGCTCGAACGCATGCTCGTTTAAACCTTCAAAACAATTTCAGGGGGATCAAAATATGGTGCGAAACACTACCTCGACGATTTTTCAATTTGCTCAATAATCTTCCTTTCGGGTTTGCGGGTGCAAATCTTGCTAGCCGAGAAAAGAATTTCAAACGCCAAGGATAATCCTGATCGTAGTCATTCTCTTCTTCTAATCGGCGTTACAGAAGAGATAACATACTTAGC
>JBOGRL010000333.1:0-1902 GCA_050749505.1 Nitrososphaerales archaeon | reverse complement strand
CAGATGGGTTCTGATGAAGGGTCTTTCGTAGCATGCCAGCGATGTGGGAGCGAGCTCGCAAAGGAGAAGGCATCCACTGTTTCGTCGAGGAAGAAAACGCTCTATTTCTGCGACAACTGCTTCAAGGCCGTATTCAAGTATGATGAGAACATGAAGACGATCAACCAGATCTGGGAAGAAAACGGAAGGAAAACTCCATTCATCGTGAGAAGCAACAATTGGCACAAATCTTCATACATGAAAATTAAGGAGTTCAAGAGCCTAGATCCAGGCGGCGGAAAAAAGAGAAAGAACTCCTTTGTGGGAGACATGTACCTGCGCGGTACCTTGAAGGAGCAGGATCGTCCGGTTGGGAAGGCAAACCACTTCATATGGTTCAGCTGGAGCGAAGAGTTAGCTCAAAAGTACAAGGAAGAAATCCCGCCCGTACTTGGACAGCAACAGCAACAAGAATGAGTAGTTTGACGACAAACTCCTGTGGGTAGTAGTTTATTCCATCCACTTGAGTTCTATGTCTGATGCTTCCACCTTTGGGGGCCCGCGGAGCTTCTTAGCCCGGAAACTCTTTGAGAATTCTGTGTGGACAGACCGCCTTACTGGATTTCTTTTCTATACTGTTTAACCTTCTCGGCTCAATATTGTGATCGGATCCAAAACATTCAATTAAAACAAATTTTGGTTGTGGGGAGAGAGTGTATAGTGGTGAAAACGCGTAGGGTATGTCCGGAGCATTTGAGGTGTAAAAGTATATGGAAACTTTAGGCGCTCAATCAACTACAGTCTTTCACGGAACAGATGCGACTACCCGGATCAGGTTAGAGACTCTCTCGCGCGCGAAAAGATGGATAAACATTTGCGATGATTCCGAGGGGGTGACCGCTCTGGTCAATAACAGGCAAATAACAAAGTGTCTGACTGAAGCTTCGACGAAACCTAACCCGCCAAAGATTCGGTTAATCACCGAGATCACAGGAGGCAATCTCTCAGCGTGCAAAGAGATCATGCAATACGCTGAGCTCCGCCACTTTCGAGGGCTGAGAGGAAACTTCGTTGTCACCGAGAATGAATACTACGCCTTTGCCGAGCTCAAGAACTCTCCAGCACCGAACGAGACAATACACAGCGACGTGAAAACGATTGTCGATCAGAACCTGTTCGTGTTTGAAACCTTTTGGAATAATGCAGTACCTGCCACCAATAGGATCGCAGAGATAGAGCGAGGCATCTCCTCGATAGAGACCCGAGTCGTGAAAGACGCAAACGAGATCTTGAAACTAGACATGGAGTTGATTAAGAGAGCTACTTCTGACTGCTCATCAAGCGTAGACCGGTCTTTTATCTTCATCGCTTCCTTGGATAGTAATGCCGACCGGGATAAACCCATTTACGAATGCGCGATTCAAATGTTGCGAGAAAATCCCAACCTGGGAATCAGGTTGATAATTGACATTCGCAGAGACAATCTGGATCTCGTCAGACAGCTTCTGGGGGCGGGTTTGCGTGTAAGACATATCGAGAACAACAGAATTAGCTTTCTCGTGTCAAACAGGGAGTATATCGCCGGGACTGACTCAAAAGCGTTCCATTCCGACGCCCGGAGGAAAAATGCGCAAGCAGCGTTAGAAGCCGTGTGGAGCAATAATCCGGAAATCGTGTCCCAGGCCGCCTTGATATTCAGGATGCTCTGGGAAGGAGCAATCCCTGCCGAAGCAAAGATCGCACAGATCGAGGAGGGTTTCGAGCTCGGCGAAACTCGGATAGTCAAGAATCTGAGGGAATCGGCGACGCTTGCAAAATCCGCAATTGAAAGTTGCGCCAAAGAGGTATTGATTATCCTGGCATCTATAACGACGATTGAAAGAAACTCTGCGATGTATGCGGATCTCATGAAGAGATCAATGG
>JBOGRL010000332.1:0-2420 GCA_050749505.1 Nitrososphaerales archaeon | reverse complement strand
TTTGATAAAACACGCCGACTGGAATCCTGTCGCCCCACTCCCTTGATCTTTCCACGAGCTCGAGCATCTTTCTTTCTGCTGCTTCCTCGGTCGTTTCGGGAGTTATTTTGGGATTGTAGCCCTCCTTTTCCATGTCGTAGTACCTCGGAATGGGCCTGCCTGTTTTTTCATCCTTTAAATCCTCCCCCCCATACCAGGCCTTGGTGTTAATGTCATTGTATGTGGGGCACGGCTGGAGGACATCGACCAGTGCGAAACCTCTGTGAGTAATTGCTCTCTTTATCGTGTCTTTTAGATGCCGACTATCGAATGCGTAGCTTCTTGCGATGAATGTATAACCAGCTGCAAGCGCGAGCATTATCGGGTTTACGTTGGTGTTGATGTTGGGCTCCGGGAGCGACTTTGTCTGCTCCCCTAGTCTAAGCGTCGGAGAAGCCTGTCCTTTAGTCAAGCCGTATACTTGATTGTCATGTATGATGTAGGTCATGTCGATATTCCTTCTCCCTGCATGGACAAAATGCCCTGCGCCTATGCCTAACCCATCTCCGTCTCCGCCAATGGCGATGACCTCAAGGTCTGGATTTGCTAACTTCGCACCTTGGGCAAACGGTAAGAGTCTTCCGTGGAGAGTGTGAATGCCAAAGGTGTTAGTCCAGTGGACGATCTTCCCGTGGCAGCCTATTCCTGAAAATATGACTACTTTACTAATGTCAGCGGAAATCTCCGTAAGAGCCATCTGCACAGATGCTTCGATTCCAAAATCTCCGCATCCAGGACACCAGTCGTTGTGCAGGTCAGTCCTTACGTCTGAGAGTTTAAGCACCATGGACCAAAATCACCCTTTCACTGCGAGCAGTTTTCGAGTAGACGTTCCTCACAGACTGATACATTTCATCCTGAGTGATGGGTCTTCCATTGAATTTCAGTATCCTGTATTGAATGTCAATCAAGGTCTTCTCCGCGATTAGCGAGGCCATCTGGCCCGAGTAGTTCTGCTCGATGTCTATGATCATCGACGCATTCGATAATCTCTTCTTGACAAGCTCCGTTGGAAACGGGCTCGCAAGCCGGATCTGAAGAAATTCAGGATCTATCCCATCTGTCCTGAGCTGCTCCATTACATCTAGAATTGCCCCCTTGGGCGATCCCCAGCTCACCAGAGTCACATCAGCATGCTCTTTCTTGGAAGGAAAGAAGTTTAGCTTTGCCTCATCGGGGATTGCTTTGGCTGCAGTGTCTAGCTTCGTCATTCTCTTGGTCATCATCTTGATTCGATTATCAGGGTCCTCATCGATATGCCCGATCTCGCTGTGCTCATCGCCAGTGTTCCAGAACGTGTAACCTTTCATTCCCAGAACCGCCCGGGGAGATACGCCATCTTCGACAAAGGCAAACCTCTTGTATTTGCCATCTGGCTGCTGCGGCGATGCATCGGTGATGAGCTTCCCTCTTTCCAGAGAAATCAGAGACGGATCAAGCTGGAGTAATGTCGTACTGGTATTTGCAATTGCCTTGTCTATCAAATGTATCACCGGCATCTGGAACAGCTCTGCGTAGTTTGAGGCCCTAATGGCGTCGTAGAAACACTCTTCCATATCGCCAGAACAAAGTACAATTCTAGGGAATTCTCCGTGCCCAGCGTTTAGGGCAAATTTGAGGTCGCCCTGCTCGTTCCTAGTGGGCATACCGGTTGAAGGCCCGCCCCTAGAGTAGAGTGTTATCACAACTGGAACTTCATTCATCCCTGCCCAACCCATCCCCTCAACCATCAAGCAGAAGCCAGGCCCGGAGGTCGAAGTTGAAGATCTAGCACCGGTCAACGCGGCGCCAGTTGCCATAGTTATGGCCGCTATTTCATCCTCTGTCTGTACCACGAGAATCGAACCCTGATTCTTCTTTTGATCTGAGCTCAGGAGCTCGAAGACCTCGTGCGATTCAAGAAACTCACTCTCATCAGAGGCTGGAGTGATTGGATAATATGTCTGAAAACGAACTCCTCCAACCATCTTTCCCAGGGCAACCGCTTCATTTCCCATGAGCAGCAACTTAGGTTTGGATTCAATCGGAGAGATCTGGAATCCGAAATGATCCTTGAATTGATTACTTGCATGTTCGTGGGCGAGCTTTGCGCCTATTGAATTCATTCCTATGATTTTCTTTTTATCTGCAAAAGTTCTTATCAGGGCTTGCTCCACGTAGTTTTCGTCCAGACCTAGCAGGGATAGTGATGCCGAGACTGCTAGAACGTTTACAATTCTCGATAATTTTATTAGGTGAGTCTCGCCGAGTACCTCTGCGGCCTTGCCGATGATCGCGTCATAGGGTATCGGGAAAACGCGGACTCCCCGCCTTGATGCTTCTTGCAGCAGTCCACCTACATTTTTTGCCAGTCCCTGCCTCTCAAGCCTTGACTGTATCCT
>JBOGRL010000331.1:0-4241 GCA_050749505.1 Nitrososphaerales archaeon | reverse complement strand
TTTTTATATTTTGCTAATTCTAGTTCCGAGCCTGCGATCGTAATGGCAACCATTCTTCACGGCAATTATGTAGCGGCCATAGTTCTGGCCGCAATAGTATCTACTATAGCCTTCGGAGCCGCGATTGGAAATGTTCAGCAATCGTCTCCCAATGCGCAAACTTCAGTGTCCGCGATCAACTCATGCGATACGAGACCATTCGCCACGAACATTGCTTCTCAAGTCGAACGGACTCCACAATTTATAGCAGCGTCAGCGAGCGGTTCAAATTGGCTCCTGACTTATGCTGGAAACGAGTCAGGCTTTGTAAGCAATGCTACATACACAAGGCAAATTCATGACACAGCCCTTGACTTCTACTCTTTCACAAGTGCTTCAGCCGCGCATTGCAACTGGGATGACGCCCAAGTTGTAAACGCCATGTTTGTGAAAATCCCCATCAATCAAGACGGGTCATACAATATTTCAGGCCTGACTCTCTATTCAGAACCATTCCATTCCAATGGAACTACACCAGCCGGAGTAGGGAAATAGAGTCTGGAGGGCAGAAATAGCAAATGCGAATCATAACCATGCGAAATGCGGTAGCAGAGGGGATCTCGGTCAGGTCTTTCTCGCTTGTCCTTTTCATTGCAATGGTGCTCGCGCTCTCGATGTCTCTAGGTCTCCCACATTCATTTGCAACAAACAATCAGACTCCAAACACTCAGATTCTCAACTCCAATACTTCTTCCGATAACGGAGCGTGGGAAAGATTCTCAGTTACCACTGCATACGGGTCATTTTCGATAGGTTCGTCCGCCTTTACCTTCCAGTTGAACCAGGAAATCAACAACTGTGGCTTTAGCTCGGGCTGCTCAAAGGCGTACTGGGTTCAGGCAATCACAGGCGTGGATGCAGGCTCTCTCATTGGAAAGAGTGGTGGATACTGGGCGCATGATATTCACTTGGAGGAATTCTGGGGTTCTACCTCTGCCACTTTTTGCAGCCTCGCGCCAAATAATTACATAAACATCGATCAGAATGGTTACGCGAGCGTGGAACAGGCAACAATAGCGAATTCTGGGAATTCCATGACCTTGGAACTCAGTGTCCTTGACAATACGGGAACGACGGTTGGATTTGCACAGCAGACTTGCTCTGATCCAACATCTGGAGGAACAACCGAATCTATCCAATCCTTCCAACAGGAGGAAGGGGTTGTGGCAGGATGCGGCACATCGGCCTGTGGAACGGACGTAACCTTTTCCCCATCGAGTACTGAGATCTTTAACCAGTACATAGACATGATTAGCAACTACAATTCCATGTCCAGCTCATCAAAGGGAACACAAACAGCCGAGGGCTCAAACCTCTACCAACAGGTATCGAGTGCCTATTCAGAGACGTATGGGAGCATGTATCTCTATACTGTACAAGGAGATGAAACAACCTAAAAATTCTGCATTTTTTTACATCAAGTTGCAGAAGAGAGGGGAAGCTCCCCTCTTCCTCCTCCCATGTCAGCTATCCTGATTCATGATCAACGTTATTATGCAATATCTGAACAGCTCTTGGGTAGCCTCGTTCAGTTTCAGGACCCGAACCCTGTAGGGTCATTGTCTGATTCCTTAACCTTCGCGCAGAATGTAACGGCGGGCAATCTGATTGTAGTTCTTTCATGTTCAAACACGGCGATTGCAACATCCGTAACAGATTCTCAGAGAAATACGTACACCAAGGATAAAACCTCCTCGAACCCATCAGGCAACGGCGCTTTTGCGGCAATCTTCCACGCGATGGCAAGCACGAGCGGTTCCTAACCGTTACAATCAGTTTCGGTGGCGCCGTAGTTGCGATGGATTACATCCTTGAAAATCCTAATTTGACCCGTTTTCGCAAGTTTGACCAACGTAATGCCATTACCGCGCCTAAACCAATGGCTAAAATGGCGAATTTGGTTGCCACATGCTATGAATCTAGGCGATCTATAGGATTAAACTGCGGAATAAATAATAACCATTGTTTTGGTCGCGATAGAAAAACAAGTATGCTCACAACCACGACGTGTGGTTGTAATGTTTTGGATCTTAACTATTCTTATGATAATGCAAGCAACGTAATAGGGATCAATACACAATCATATTCGTATGACTGGTTGAACCGTCTTACCTCTGCCACGGGTGGATGGGGAACCATAACTTATGGATATGATGGAGCGGGCAACATGCTGAACATGACCCAGGGAGGAACAACCACAACCTACTCCTATGATTCCGTGAATAGGATGAAGACCGCCGGAAGCTCTGTCACCCTCACATACAACGGCAACGGCGACCTAGTAAAGGAGGTCAACGGTTCCAATACGTGGATCTACGGCTATGATTTTGAAAATAGGCTCACGGGTGTTTCGCTCAACGGGCATACAGTGCAGAACAATACGTTTGCAGGAAACGGCAATAGAGTAATGCAGACTGCAAATGGTACTTCTGCAGTTTATGTCTACCAGGGCTTGAATATAATTTACGAAAAGAACCTCACAAGCGGCATAGCCACAGACCACTACTACGCAGGCAACATGCAAGTGGGGGCAGTCCAGAAATCAACTGCATACTACTTTATCGCAGATCTGATAGGCAGCACTAGGGTTGTAAGCAGTAGCTCGGGCAAGATAATATTCAGCTCCGACTACAAGCCATTTGGACTGCAGTACGGCGCCTCCGGCTCTGGAGTTAGCCTGCTGTACACTGGGAAGCACTACGATTCTGCTACCGGACTCTATTACTACAACGCCAGATTCTACTCTCCTTCGCTGCAGAGATTCATAACGGAAGACAGTGACACAGGGAGCATCAGCAACCCGCAGAGCTTGAACCTGTATTCTTATGCGCTGGATAATCCCGAAACGAACAATGACCCCACCGGCCATCAAAGCTCTGTGCCTAATTTCCCCGATTATTTTCTGAATACATGGATACCCAATAACGAAGCGACATTCTTGATCGCTTTCTTCTCTTCTGCCCTCGCGCTTCGGATTGGGTTTTCTCGCGCTTAGCGCTGGTTCGGGTCTAGGGGCCGCACTGATTACGTCAGCTTCCTCTACTGGTCTAGATACAATCACACTTGGTGCCGAGCTTCTTTCCGGAAACTGGTTACCAGTAGCGCAGTCAATTTTGGCGGTGATAGCGGATTCAATCTCTACTGTCATTTCGTCTCTCAGTGTATTAGAAGAAATATACTTCGCAGCTGAGCTAATAACTGATGCGGCGACAGGGTTTGCTGCGACTGTAGGATTGGCAATAGGAAGCATTATTGTGACGTGGGGCGCAATATACGAACAAGCGCAAGCTGCGTATAATCAGGCGTATCCTTCCTGACATGCGCAACCGGAGTATTGCATTCGCGGTCGGGGCAGACAACCCGGGAGCGGAAGGAAGGTATTGGTAGGAGAACCTCTGAGAGTGATCAGGCGATTTGAGATCCTTTCGATAATTGGTTCAGGATTCCTTTTTGTGTCTTCGTATATGTTATACTACATTTTGGATTTCATTCAAGCTAAGAATGTGGTTGAGACACTGCCCAACGGCACAAGCTTTGTTTTCCCCGCAGACGCGGCTCTGATGTATGATGTTGCTCTGGCAGTAGGTTTTTTCTGTGTCGGATTGGGAAAGGCGCTCTTCGATTCTTGGCACAGAACGACTACTAGTCCGAGACTCCCCTCCCGTTTCTTTGAATACTTCATAATTTCAATTCAAATAGGGTTGTATGTTACCTGTTTTCTGGGCGCTCTTGCTCTCGTCTACCTGCAAAGTTTCAATTACTACGTTCCTCCACTCTCAGTTCGAAACGGCTTGGCGTGGCAGCTGGGTCAGGGCGTCTTTGCCGGCCTGATAATAATCATCTCAGTTATCCCTGCGATAGGTATCAGCACCATTCTTACAAATCGGATCGCGGAGAAAAAGGTCAGACAATACACAGGCGGCGGAATCAATTTGTTCATGCTTTCTACTATCTTGGGCGGGATCTCGATTCTTAGTTTAGCCGCTGCTTTCTTGGCGACCCTCTTATTCACTTGAGGTCTCGATAAGGCGAATTGTCTTCTGCTGATCTCTTTGTCCTGTCTGTAGTTCTAACATTACAGGTAACGACATAGCTGTCTTGCTAAATTAATTCTCACAAAAAGGCCTTCAAGATCTCACTCCTCACATGAGATAGATTCGACTGTATCTCTTGCTTCGACCTCAAATTGGCAGCGTGGAAAC
>JBOGRL010000330.1:0-3435 GCA_050749505.1 Nitrososphaerales archaeon | reverse complement strand
CCCCTAGGGGGGTTCTCTACCATTGATTCCCTTATGGAAACAAAAAAATTGATTCGTTACAGGAATTGCATTCTGCTAATTCACTAGGGCAGAGTCTGAAATGCACGCGTCTTCGATTTAAATCTTGGATGGAGTTCTCCAACTGGGGCGCGTGGAACAATGTCCGCGGATCATGCGCTGGAAGAGAGGAATTTTCAAGGCCTCTTTTGTGAACAATCAGCCGGGAGGGCTGGTTGGCTTTGGCAGTCTTCGTCCCAAAACTGGCTGTGAACGGTTGGCGTTGAAATACTTGCGGTTTTTTTCCTTGGCCGGCTCATGCCTTCGAATGCTTCATCACAAGCCACAATTCCAACGGAAACGACCAAACGGCATTGAAGAAAAACCACAGAACGAGGGATGCGAGAAACGGGTCTACCAAGGATCCTTGACCTCCTTGCAGTTTGTATAGTTAGGGCATAAGCAACGCGTGTAACCTATCGCCGATCCCATCTCAGAGAGCTCTCGGAATACCGACGACGAGCGACGCATTATAAGCGTCGTGAAGATGAAACTCATGGACCTGAATTTGAAATTCAGGTGTCATTTTGCAAGGGGGAAGGGAATCTTGACCTTTCTTCCATGACGAAACCTCATGATGCCCTGTCAGAGCCTGGGTGTTCACAACCGTGAACTCCGATGGAGCCTTTTCCCTTCTAGCAAAATGATAAAGCAAGCTGGAAGCTTCCCTTCTCCTGCTCAAAGAAATTGAAGAGTGCGTGGAAAAATAAGAAGAGATTGATCGTCCTGATTGCCCTCGGCGCATCAATCCTTGTCATTTTTGCAGCGAGCGGGTCGCTCCTACTCTTCCTGCCAGGCCAGAGTCATTCATCAACCACGCAAACTGGTGGCGAAGCTGGCGCGACCTACGTCACTTCGAGTGCGCCCAACTCCAGCGAGTGGCTCATAGTCAAGAGCATTTCTTCACCCATCTCGGTCTCTACAAACAACAGCGGCATGATTGAGGAGTACAGCGACCTGGCATCCTTGAACCAGACGAAGATCGGAGTCTACTGCGAATCGGTCAGTTCATCGGGCGCATGCCTCTCGTTCAAGATGTACGAGGAGACCGGCTGGTTCTGGGACAGCACAAACCAGATTCTGTACGTGCATTATGTCGGAGGTCGCGCGGTGAAACTTGCGGTGTTTGCCAAAAGCTAGCACTACTGCCTGAGCGACGTCCCTTCCGCAAGCGATGAGTAGTTGCCTCCGACCGTGAATTGATTCATGGATATGGCCTGATTCTGCGCGCTGCCCTCTACTCCTCAGGCGCTTCCATAAGATTCGGCGAAAGCCACCTCCCGCCACTCCCCCCGCCCTTCAACACCTGCATTCCGCTCTGGAACGAGACCGGCTCGAAGAAAAACGGGGCGGCGCAGTAACCCTCCTCCGAGAGAGCGAAGATAAACTCCGTCAGACTCGAGGTGCTCGTTCGCATGTCATAGTACCCGATAGTCTGGGAGTCTACGGAAAATTTGAACGTCGTTCCCTTTACTTCAGCCATCGAAAATAGATAGATGACTGCCAAGAGACACTCGGCTTATACCCGAGGCGATCTCTGACCTTGTGGTGAGGTTCCACACCTGGTAAAACGCGACCGGCTCCGGGCCGTGGTACATATCATTGAGAGAGATCGAGCGAACGCATATTTTTCGAAAAACAATTTGCGGGCGTTGATGCATGAAAGATGATAGATCAGGTCTATTAATCATGAAAAATACCACTTTGCCCTTGATCAGCCCAAAGCAAGTCCGCTTTTTTTCGTGACTTTCTTGCGGAACCAAACACCTAACGCAATTGAAGGGGACAAGACGTGTTAAATCGTCTGGAATATCAAAAAGCCACGAAAAAAAATGAGCAAGGCAGGATAAGAAAAGAAGTGAATCTTTCAACTTGAAAATCTGTTACGCCGCAGTCGATGTCGCGCTCCCACATTATCGGGGAGCTTCGACTCACGTGTACGAGGTAGCAAAGCACCTGGCGATTCTTGGAAACGAGGTGCACGTGGTTGCACGGCGGGCTGATTCCAGCGAGCCAAAAAATGCCAAACTCGGCGAGATTGAAATCCTCAGGCTGTACAGAGGCATTGTCTTTTCTTCGAAGAAATCCAGTTTTGCGGCTGGTTCGGATTCCAAGGGGTCATACCGCGGGAACAGTTCAAGGATAACCTGGAAGCTCTACGAGATCTACCTGCGCACTATATTTCCATTCTACGCGGGGATCGTCATTGCCTTTCTTGTCAGGAGAGAGAAGATCGACGTCATTCTGGAAAGGGAGACCTCGTTTGGCGCAGGGGCGGTCGGGAGCATTCTTTCGCGAAGACCCTTGGTGCTCGAGGTCATCGGGAACCGGGTTACGAGGCTTCAGCTCTGGCGCGCCAGGAAGATAATCGCGTATTCAAAATCGATGTTTGAAGGACGAGTTGATGATTCAAAAATAGAAATTGTCACTGCGGGCGTTGATACGGAACTATTCAAGCCAGATGAAATCTCTCGGAAGCAGATTAGAGCAAGGTACTCGCTTGAGGACAGGGAAGTAATTGGGTTTGTCGGAACCTTCCAGGAGTGGCACGGTGTCGGAGAGATCCTTGAGGCATCCAGACTCGTGCTGGCCTCGCATCCGAAAGCCGCATTCCTCATGGTCGGGCCCTACTTCAATGCGACTGAGAAAAAAGCGCGGGCACTGGGGCTTCCTGGATCGCCGTTTGTGTTTACTGGCCCCGTTCCCTATGAAAAAGTCCCCGAGTACCTGAGTGCCTGCGACGTCCTAATAGCACCTTACAATCCGGACAAGATCGAGTCGAAGGAGCAGGTGAGGAAGCACCCGCTGGGCTCGCCCTTGAAGATGTTCGAGTACATGGCAACCGGCAAGCCAGTGATAACTACCTCGGTAGAGCCGATGACTGCCATCATCGAAGATCGGATGACCGGGCTCTTGATCCCGCCGGGAGATTCAAGGGCGCTCGCAAAAGCGATCTTGGAGCTGCTTGATAATGAGGATCTTTCTCGCAGATTGGGGGAAGATGGGAAGCAGCTTGTACTTCGCAGGTACTCCTGGCTCGGCGTCGTCGGAAGGATATCGTCGGTCCTGAAAGATGCAGCTGGCCACGCGTAATCCACTGCGACAAAACTGGAGAGCGTCTAAATGGGGAGGGGGGAACACTCTTTTGGGTCAAGAGCTTGGGAGAAGCCCCTAAAGCAAGCGATTATGCTCCGTCCGCGGCCTCCAATGGTGGGGAAAGACTAGGAGAATATATACGAAATCACAGCTTTTTTTGCGCTCTCAAGGCCTGACTGCGCAGGCCAATGCATCGATTCTCGATATGTGAAGCCCAAATTCATGTCTGTGATTCTCAAATTCGTAACGCCTTTTAAAGCACATCAATCGCTCATTCTCGAA
>JBOGRL010000329.1:0-12730 GCA_050749505.1 Nitrososphaerales archaeon | reverse complement strand
AGGGCGGATCGGATAACTTGATCCTTCCATTTCCCTTCGTACTTGCACTTTAATGCCCATCTTTTCCAAAAGTTCTTCGTTTCTTTATGCTTGATTTTTGAGAATTGCGAGTTGTACTGTTCTTTCCTTGCACCTCCACTTCTTAGTACAAACTCTAGCTTGTCTCCCCTCTTCATCCTCATTACCGCGTACAGGGTGCCCTTTTCCACTTCTAGAAATTCTGCGTCAGTTAGAAAGGAGAGCTCCTGCCTGATTGCGGGATCAGGAGAAATAAATGAATATCCCACTTGCTTAACTGAGCCGATCTCTGGAACAACCGATCCATAATTGAATCTTGGCTTGAGACGCACTTCAATATCCATTCTGCCAGATTGACAGTGAAGAATTCTGTGAATTTCGCCTGCGGAGACAACTTGTCCGGCGAACTTGAAGCAGGGCATGAAATCTGTTAGACTTACTCTTCCTGAATCTAGGGAAAAATCAGTGATTAGTATGTTGGTTAATGGTTCGTACGACTGGGCAGCTTGAAACGTCTCCGCCGCAGGAGAGATTTGAAAGTGGCCTCCCAGTTTCCTATCGAGGAGCGCCCCGAATACACTCGAAGAATCAAACCTGGGCGCACAAAACCAATCAATGGAGCCGTCAATCCCAACAAGGGCGCAAGTCTTTAGGTCGCCGATTATTCCATAGTCAGATATTGGTTTGTAAGTAGACAGAAGTTTTTCTTTTTCAACAGTCTTCCATTGAACTGTCGGCCGATGCAGCTGAGTGACATTTGCTGGCCTATTTCCGACCGAGGAGTGCTGCAGATTCTCGGTGACGGGAGTCAATTTCATATCTGTGAAAGTGGGTCGGATATAAAAGAGCGAATGCTCGTTTTATTCTCTGGATGAAACATAGTCGACTCGTATTATTAATGAAGATTCTAGAACCCCCTTCGGCTGCTCGTCGGTCGGGCCTTTTCACGCGAGTATTACCTTGATATACTTGACGAAATCCCTGAAAATCTAAATTTCATTTGGATTCAGAAGGCTTACGCGAGCAGCCCAAGCTTCTCGAGAGCAATGTACTGGTTCTGGGCTTGAGCTCCATGCTTGCGACTTTTGGAAATACTCTCTGGTTTTACTTCCTCCCCGTCTACTATTCCGACGTGTTCAAAGCTAGTCCGTTGCAAATATCGGTAATTTATTCAATCTGGATCGCGGTCGTCGCACTCGGGTCTTCTCCGGCCGGCGCGCTAGCTGATACCTATGGAAGAAAATCCGTAATTGTATTCTCAAGCCTTGTTTCAGCCGTCGCAATTTTCATATTTGCCATTTCAAATAATTTTCTGCTTTCTGCAATTGCACTACCCATATCTGGGCTTGGAAGCTCTTTTTTCCTGGTGTCGAATACTCTTGTCGCCGAGTCGGTTGAAACGCGCAGGCGTGGCCGTGCTTTCGGAACATTTTCGACTATGTCCAGCATCGCAGCTGCTTTTTCCCCCATCATTGGAGGCTTGACGATTTCAAACAAAGGTTACTTCCCTCTGTTTGTGATCGGGGGAGGTTTGACACTTGTCGCTGCCCTTGTGCGAATACTCTATCTGAAAGAGACGCTCCCCGCAAGCGAGCGGACTGTTTTTTCTGGGGCCAAGTTGACTTCTTACTTCGCAAGCGCAAGAAACATGCTGGGCAACAGGCTTCTGCTATCTCTGGTCTTGGTGTACAGCATGTACAACCTGTTTGCCGATCAAAACTCCTTTGTTCCACCGCTATACGCAAGACAGGTTTTGAAGTTTGATCCATTCACACTTGGAATCTTGTTCAGCGCATTGCTCGCAGCAGTGGCGCTGTCGAGGTACCCAGCCGGGAGGCTGTCAGATAAAATTGGCCGCAAGAGGGCAGTGATCATCAGCTGGGTGGGCGAAATCAGCGTCGTCTACTTGTTCGTTTTTGCGACCTCGTCCACGATCGCCGTTATAGGGATCGGGCTGTGGATGCTGTTCGGGGTTATGGACAGTCCGGCAATCAACGCTTGGATCGCTGAAGCGTCCAGCTCAAGGAACAGGGGGCTCTCCATGGGAGTTTTCTACACGATCACGTTCATCCCGACGATACCGGCGCTGCTGGTGAGCGGTTACCTGTTTTCAATTGAGCCAAAGTTACCATTCTATGCAAATTCGCTGGTCGGGCTGGTTGCGCTAATCCTTCTGGTAGGACTGACAAGAAAAGCAGGGAAAGATCGCGATCATTGAGCCCTGGGGGAGCTTATCCCAAGGAGGGAGCGACCCTTTGTGAACAATTTATAGGCAGTGTCCAGATGATATCATTTGAGAAATTTTTTGTCTCGTGCAGCTGATGAATCCAAGGAGGAAAAAAACAAGCAGCAGCTTCTCGAATCAAGGAAATACCATTTCGGGGTCGAAGGCACAATGCCGGTACTGGAATTTGACATTGCCTCCGGATCATCGTTGAAGAACGAAAGTAATATCGAACGGCAGAAACTAACACTCGAACTATACAACCCACTTTCAAACGAAATATTCGAAGCAAGATTCAGCAAGGGAAGGATAGAAGTCGACAAAGACGGCGCCATTACGTACTTTACGACAAACGCGGATCAGGTAAATGTATCTCTGTTCGTCGGACGCAACCTGACGATTTCAATGGGCAAGTCCGGAGAAGTGCTAATCAGATCCCCCTCAAAGATAATTTCCGTTGAGCAGAACATCAGATCATCTTCCAAGAAAAGGTCTCGCCGAGAAGTGACGTCGGATGAGATAAAGTTAAGACTCGAATGACAGATTCATTGTGAATGGGGTTTGAAAACTAAATTGGACAAGTTGCTCGAATCGGTTCAAAAGAACGAGAAGCGCTGCGTGAAGTGTAAATTGATCATACCTTTTGTTTATCAAAAGGGGCCGGAGTATACGTGTCCGAGTTTCACTGTTCTCGATGGCAACCCTGTTTGTTATTTCTGTTATCACCCTTCAGATTATCCCAATGCTCAGAAAGTAAAGTAATTGTCGAAACTATACACTTTATCTTTTATACCCCAAAATCTAGATTGCGTTCTGAATGTCGTCCAGCATTGAAGATTTGCTCACGCAAAACCCAAACGTGCGTTTTGCCGCAATATTGGGTCCGGACGGCAAAATGATCAAGGGTGGAATGCGTTCCGGGACTAAATCCTTGGAGCCAGCCTCAAAAGCTGAGCAGCTTTATCTTCAGTGGACTGCGATGCACAGGTCAGGCAGCGATTGGAACAAGTACCTGGGAAGAAGGAGATACATTCTTGACAAGCATGAGCTCGTTCACGTGTATACGTTCAATCTGGATAATGACAATATCCTGCTCGTTTCAGCAGATCCGATTGCCAATTCAAACCTTGGAGATCAGATCCTGGAGCTGCTCTCGGAGAAAGCCGTAAGCAGGAAGAAATCGGGCGGCATGTAGGTTTTATTCGCACAAGAAACGCATTTGATTTTAGCGCAATGACACACTGACACCAAAAGGTACACTTCTTGTGCCTGCAAGCTTTGTGCTGAAGCTTGCTCCGCACATGCGCGCAATGATTTGGAAACAGTTTTAGTTAGGGGGTAAATCAATCCTTGCGGTTTTCAACCTTGATCCAGAACTTTAGTGCTTGAGGACCAAGTATTCGACATCAAAAAGAGAGGTAGACGCTGTTTCGGTGAAAAAATAACTGGCGTTCAGCAATTCGACTACTAGCAGGTTTCGATGGCGCGACATAAGGCCAGCCTGGTTGCTTGCGGCGCTAATATTCATCGGATGGTTAATTGCGGTGATAGGGGATTCAGTTTCGATATGCCCCTCCTCCATTCCTTCGGGTTGCAACACAGCGGCGTATTATCTCGCCCAAAATAACGCAGTTGTAGTAATTCTTCACCAGTATTATCAGATCTTCACCTCAATACTGGTTACTGGTTCGCAGCTTGACGAAGGAGCCCTTGACGCGGGATTCAACGCGATTGCTGTGCTCATTCTCGATCGGCTCACCGAAGACGTGCTCGATAAGCCAAAGTACTTCCTCGTTTTCTTCCTCACGGCGATACTCGGAAACCTGCTAACGCTCCTAGAGGGGCCGGACTATGTCAGCGCGGGGGCGTCAGGAGGAATATTTGGGATATTTGCAGCGATCATCTCTTTTTCATGGGCTAGAGAGAAAAGAGTCGACGCTCCTACGCTCACATTATTTCTGGTCATATTCTTCGGGAGCAGCATACTTCCTCACGTGAATTGGGTGGCTCACGTTGGGGGAGCATTGGGAGGATTCATCATGGGTAACGTTCTATATCAAATGGCAAAGCCGCGCATCAGCGATTATTCTGCTTCGAATGACTCTAGCTTTGCAGCAAAGCTTGGGACAGCTGGGCTCATTTCTCTCCTGACTATCACATCAATAATCCAATTTGTATTGTTCGCAAGAGGCTGAGAGCATGGTTTTCACGGTGGTGCGCCTCCTCCTGCTGCCGATTGCTGACTGATTCCCGCAGGATGTTTCTTTGAGAGAAACCTGATTGCAATCAACGCGCCGACGGCGCTGAGCGCTATGTTCAATACGATATCTGTAGACCACGCCACGCTGAGAGCGACAAACGACCTGCTGAAAAACCCGGCAAATGTGAGGATCGCCAGCGCGACAATAGATTCTGCCAGCCCGCTAATCGCGGCCCCTGTAATCACGCGAGGAGAGGAGCGAACTGCTGCTGTGTAGGAAGACCCAGCCATAAGGACTAGATCAAAGACGAGACCGGAAACTATCGTTGAGGCGAGCAGATAAGGCGCCGGAGAGGTAACTACGAGCTGAAAAATAATGCCCGACACAACGCCCATCATTGTCGCGCTCCACTTTTTCCCCGTCCTCAGCACGACCGCCGTCATCAAGATTCCCCGGATAAAGTGTTCCGGATACCCGTACAGAGTAACATAGGAAGATATTCCTGCTGCGACTATGTACAACGCAGAAAACAGTCCGATGATCGCAATAGCGCGAGACGATGAAACCTGAGTCTGTACCCGCAAGTTGCCACTTGCCATGGACATGCGCGAAATCACGTAGATTAGGTTTTGTGTTATCAACGAAAAATAAGTACGGCAGTTGTGGAAAACACAACTAGTCCCCTTGTTAAAATGCCACAGCTGGAGATTGGAATCGTTGTTCTCGCCCCTAGAATTTTATATCCGATGCATAAGCGCATTTGGCTGCGCACAGCTTTTGCGCAGCAAGTCTAGTTATCAAGACGGAAGATTTTGAAATGAAAGGAAGTTCGCGTTCGACTACAACGCCTGAATCTTTGCCATCTCGATTTCATGAACTCATGAAGGATCCTCAATACACGACCGTGATGCTGGCTGCTGCGATGTTTTTCCTGATCAGCATCATTATCCACTTTCCGTTTGCAAATTCGCCGTCATATTACAGCGATTTCGTTGACTCTTTCTGGGGGAGAACTGTCACGCCGCAGGGCCCGCTTGAAGTCGTCACCGGCATACCATACGTTACATACATGTTCGAGTATCCACCCATCTGCTGGCTGATTCTATGGTTAGGCGGATGGGCAAGCGGCGGAAACGAAGCCATCTTTTGCGTCGTAGAATTCGGAGTTCTCTTCGTATTCAGCGTCCTCACAGCTCATGTCGTCTACAATTTTTTGGGACACTTGGGATTGAGTTACAATCGCCAGCTGATATACTCTATCTTCGCACCGTCCTTGATTTTTTACGGTGCGTACAATTTCGATGTTGTGCAGACCTTCTTTGTAACATTGTCTCTGTACCTATTCATTGCAAAGTCGAAGTTCAAGATGAGTGCCCTAATGCTGGGACTGGCGATAGGCACAAAGCTCTCTCCCGTCCTGCTCCTGCCCATACTCCTGCAGGAGATTTCCAATGACAAGGACAGAGCAAGGTTTACTATGATAACAGGCGGAGTGGTCGGCGCTCTAAACGTGCCGTTCATGATCGCGAACTATAATTTGTGGCTTCAAGGATACGTGTTTCTCAAAACGTGGGGTCTCGAAGACAGCTTTCTAATATGGATATTCAGAGACCCGTTTTCCTATATCGCAAAGGATCTGAGTTACGCGTTTCTGATAGC
This sequence comes from Nitrososphaerales archaeon, assembly GCA_050749505.1. Taxonomy (GTDB): domain Archaea; phylum Thermoproteota; class Nitrososphaeria; order Nitrososphaerales; family CADDZS01; genus DATLTL01. The sequence goes on along the minus strand of JBOGRL010000329.1, from coordinate 6,628 downwards.
TGCGGTGCTTTCGATATATGTCTTCTTTAGGAGCAAACCGGTGCTTGTCAGGTCGTTCATGGCTCTCTCTGTGTTCATCCTGTTTTCATACATCGCCACGCCTCAGATGAATATAGATCTGCTCCCGCTTTTCGCACTCGTGCCGATGATACCCCTCACACTGTTTTACCTCTTCGAGATTTCAAACGCTGCGATAATACTCAGCTGGTTTGAATTCCCCAATCCGACCCTGCCGGGGGTGTCCCAAACCTTCGCGTTGATTAGACAGATTTACCTGGCCTTCATAATAGTAATACTGGGTTTTTCAAACAAGACAACGGAAAGTTGATCCACGAGAGCTTGAGCATTCCCGAAAAATCAGAGGGGCCGTTGGCAGAGAGCGACGACGGCCGCCAAACTGCAGTTCCGCAGCCAACCGGCGGCAAGGCATCGCGCGCAACCGAAAAGGATAGCCAGGTCGCAATTCAAGGACCACTAGATCGCGTCAAGAATTTCCTCCTGAGCAAGTTCAGTTCGTTCAACATAGGCCACCTCCTCCTGATGACGCTCGGATTGCACCTGTTTGCAATGTCGTTTCCGAACGGAAACACGGATTATGTTTTCGACGAGGCCTACTATGTTCCCGCATCAAATGATTTGCTGAACCTAATTCCTAGTAATTTGGAGCACCCTTTCTTCGGAAAGATCTGGGGTGCAATGGGCATCCATCTGTTCGGAAACGATTTCTTCGGCTGGAGAATCTTTTACGTAATCATAGGAGTGTTGAGCGTATGGGCGCTGTACGAACTCGCGCTCATATTCTTCTCAAGAGAAAAGGCGCTTTTCGCAGCCTCGATGCTCGCATTTGAGACGCTCTTCTTTATTCACACTTCTCTGCTCCTTCTCGAAGGGCCTCCTGTTTTATTTGCGCTGCTCGGGTTTCTCGCTTATTTCAAGCGGCATTATTACTGGTCTGCTGCCGCATTCGGGTTGTCCATTCTGAGCAAGGAGTGGGGGATCTACTTTGTCGCTGCGCTCGTCCTTTATCATTTGTGGGCTACGAACCGAGAACCGCTGGCGCGCCTCTTTTCTGGGCTTCAACTCAAGCATCTGCTCGTTTTCATTGCGATCTTGTTCTTGGTTGTCTCGATACCTCTTTGGGTCTATGACGGGGTCTACCATCCGTACAAGAATACTCATGAGATAGTGAGCACTGAACTCATAGTTCAGCCGAACGGTACAACGATAACCACGACGAAAACCTCGACCAACCATTCGGGCTACATTTCAAACCCAATAGAGACTTTCATCTATTACTACTCTTATCACTCCTCTCTGCGTATTTCGCCATCAGATTTGAATGATTCTTGGGATCACCTTGCATGGAACTGGATTCTTCCGTTCAAAATCAACCCGTCGCAATACTTTGTGACCACCGTTACAGTGACGACGACTTCATCCAACGGGACGGTGCTCAGCCAAACCTACCTTCACCCAATCGACTGGCTGGGCATTGGAAACCTGGTCGTATGGTACTCGATTTGGATCATCGTGCCCGTATTGGCAATAAAGGTGGCCAGCCGGAAGGTCACGCAGCTTGATGCGCTGGTCGGCGCGTGGATCGCCGGCACGTATATCCCGAACCTTCTGCTCTCGGGCGTGTTCCAGCGGGTCGTTTACTCGTTTTATTTCATCAATACAGACCCCGGACTGGCGCTCGGTATTCCGATGGTCATCTCATTTATTGCTCCGGATAGCTTGAAGCTCCAGCGTTTTCTCATGGCAATCTGGCTTGCAGCCGCAATAGTTTTCTTTGTGTTATTCTTCCCTGTACATCCGCTGGATTTTGGATAGGATATCGCAAATGGTGACCATAGTTCTAAACAACCTTCAATTTGAAGCAGAAAAGTTCGAGACTAGAACCATGCCAACTCCTAACATGAAGGGAAAGGAGGTGATATATTGGATCAAGATGGAAACAGGTGACAAGCGTCTTGCTTCCAACATCCAAAAATTCCTAGAAGGCGCATCCAAATTCATTGACCTGAGAGTCCCGAGCGCGTTCATTTTTGCAAGGACAGAGCTAGAGAACTTTACCATCCTTCCGTCGAAACCAAACAGTCAAGTTCAGCGCGCATTAGCCGAGGAGGAAGATGTTGGGGGATTTGCAAGTGAAAAAGAGGAGGGCCGAGCAGATTCTCAAGTCGTTGATCGAATTAGGTTGGAAATACTCTTGCGAAGAACTCTACCCGAGACCCCGGAAAGGCAAACGCAATCTCCGTACGGGTAGGTAGGTATCTCGAGACATGCATTTTCACCACATTAATTCAGGCGCAGAGCATTACTACGTCATTGAGCTCCGGGAGATTCCATCAAAAAAATCCTGAATCCATTCTGGATGTTCGCAGTTAATGGAGCGGCAAAGGACTCAACTTTGATCTTGTTGCCTCTTCTGGAATAACTCAGCGGAGTTGTCGACCGGAGTTGCAAGTCTCAGTATTTCATCTTGCGAGATCATTCTGTTCTGACCGCTGGCAACCTCCTTTGCATTGTAGCAAAGGTCTCCACCATCCTTGGTTGCCCACAACGGTGAAATTATTTCGAACTCCGTTGGTTTACCGCCGTCGTCTACTATCACAAGATCGCCCTTTTTGAACTTGAAAGAGACCAACGCCAAGACCCGAAGGCCAAATGCGAGCTCCCGACTTATAACGATATTTCAGAAAAATATTTTCTTCCCGTGCAAGGAGGTTTGTTTGATGGATGAGATCATCGCAGCGCCAAGGAAATGTCTGAGACTCTACTATACTCTGCAAGGACACTAGAACATCCACTCAGACTCTTTTTGGGTCGCGCAATTTCTTTGCGTCTGCTTATTGATGAACCATACGAAATTCGACAATTAGTTCTCGAATGACATACATTAAATACCGAATAACTTTGATTGAAAAAATCGAATGCGCTAGAACCAGCGCAGAAATACTCCACCACTTGTCTTCAAAACAAACCGCGATGAAGGTAGCAGACCATTTGGCAAAGACACGCAGCAAGGCACGAAAGAAACCGCCGCCAGATCCGTCCAAGTTAGCTCTGGCTTATTCCCAGTATTATCAAGGAAAGATGCAATCATTTCCCAAAGTTCCCATTAACAGTCTCGAGGATTTTTCGATCTGGTACACTCCCGGCGTCGCCGCGGTTAGCCTAGCAATCGCAAAGAATCCAGATCTGTCTTTCGAGCTTACAAACAGATGGAATACGCTTTGTATCCTGACCGACGGATCTCGGGTGCTTGGTCTGGGCGATATCGGCCCTGAGGGCAGCCTTCCGGTTATGGAAGGAAAGGCGCTGATTTACAAATACCTCGGAGGCATAGACGCGATTCCAATCGCAGTCAACGCACATTCGACTGAAGATATCATCGAATTTGCAACTCAGATCCAACCCTCTTTCGGCGCGATACATCTTGAAGACATTGCCTCACCAAAGTGCTTTCAGATTCTTGATACGCTGCGAGAAAAACTGTCCATTCCAGTCTGGCATGATGACCAGCAAGGAACTGCTGGTGTAATTCTTGCAGGGTTGATAAACTCGCTACTTCTCACTGGCAGGAATCTTCATGATGCCAGAGTTGTATTGATGGGAGCTGGCGCTGCAAACATCGCGGCGGCAAGACTGTTGATAGCGGCGGGCCTAACTCCTGGGAACCTGATGCTGGTAGATTCCAAGGGGATACTCAATTCTGAACGCGAGGACATGGATCACATCATGATCCAGAACAAATGGAAGTACGAGCTCGCGCTGGAGACAAATTCGGATAAAGTCAGTGGAGGCATTGATGAAGCGGTCAAGGGAGCGGACGCGCTAATTGCGGCATCGATGCCGGGGCCGCACACCATCTCGCAAGCCACGCTGAAGAGGATGAACAAGGATGGGATATTGTTCGCCCTGTCAAATCCAGTTCCGGAGATTTGGCCCCAAGAAGCAAAAAAAGCTGGGCTGAAGATAGTCGCAACAGGTAGATCAGATTTTCCGAACCAGGTGAATAACAGCTTGATATTTCCCTCAGTCATTAGAGGCGTGTTTGACGTGAGGTCAAGGGCCATCCCCGATGAGGTGATCATATCTGCCGCGCAAGAACTTGCAAAGTTTGCCGAAAGAAATGGAACGCTCTCCGTAGAGCATATACTTCCGACGATGATGGATTGGGAGATTTATCCTCTTTTGGCTGCTGCCGTAGGAGAGAAATGCGTAGATCTGGGGATTGCCAGGTTGAAACTATCTAGAAAGCAAATACATAACAGAGCGCAGCAGATAATCGAAAAATCAAAGGAAACAATCAAAGTGCTACAGGAATCGAATTTCATAGAATCGTTTTCAAAGGCAAATAGGAAGACTATGAACAGGTGATATGGTTGTCAAAGAAGAATACTCTTGAATCCAAGAACGAAGGACAGCGTGGTATTAAAAGCAAGAAATCAGGTGGCATTAACATCAGGGCGATCCGAGATGAAGATGTCAGCGCGGCCGGAGAATTGATGTCTCGGCTGAAGAAGCTCAACGGTGAATTTGACCCCCTGCTAAAAACGTCAGATGGAGTTGACCAGGAGTCGACCAAAGCGATCAAGCAAGCCATGATGGGCAGCAGCTCTATTGTACTTGTGGCCGTTGCAAAGGGCAAGGTCGCCGGAGTAGTCAAGGCAGATATCATTGACAGGATTTTTTACGAGCCTAGGAAAGCTGGCGCGATTGTGGAATTTTACATCCTGCCGGAGTTCAGGCGAGGCAACCTGGGGAAAGACCTCCTGTCTGCAATAAGCGAACAGCTGAAGAAGAAAGGCGCCGAGCTGATAACCGCAGAATTTCCGAGCCAGAATGAGATTGCGAAGAGATTTTACCTAAAACTGGGATTCAGATCCCTCACTAACGTATTCGCGAAAGCCGAGTAATATTTCCACAAGACGCGAATTCGCCTGGCAGGGCAAGAAAAAGCCAACCGGGATGGTTTTGTGTTGGTTCTCATCTCATGATTATAGAAATCGATTTAGTAGCTCTAAAATAGTCATTTGTTTTCTGGCTCAGCCATGAGTCTAAGATTCGGAGTCGCCTCTCCTCCGCGGATTCACAACCCAGAGCTCCTCCTTACTGGGATCGTGCTCGGCTTAGTCGTGCTCATCCTAAGCACCTTCGTGGTCGATAAACTCGGGACAGCCATGTTCAAGAGGGGATTTGCCAAACCATTTTACATAAAGGGTCACAGGATTCATCACAGCTGCATATATTTTCTCGTGCCCGCGGCATACGCTATCTTCGTCGGTCTTTTCTTGCTCGGGTTCATCCAGATAAATTGGAGATTGTTGTGGAATAATATAGCGTATACTACGCTATTGCTGGCGGGGACGCTTTTGCTCGATTTTGTCGGAGACAAGTACTGGCCGAAAATACGTAAAAACGTCATACTGCATCATGAATGGCTCTACACGCTTGTTCCGGCATACATACTGACGTACGTCGTAGTTGTCGTAGTATAGCGAGCAGGCCTGAGCTCCTTTCATCGCTGCATTTCAGCATGCAGAGAAGTATCTCGTGAATCGTTCGTTCAGTCGGGTTCGAGTTCAACGGCCCGGGGAGGTACTGCGCACTACGGGCATCCAATCACTGATCACGAGGAATCATTAGGAGGAGAGCTTTGGCCACTAAAATTCGAAGCATACGAGCCTTCTCAGCCGGTTCAATGCCCTCCAAGACGCTCCGGGTCTAGTGGTGCCCCTCGACGCCGTACGCTATCTCGATGTCAGATCTGTATTCGACTATCTTTCCGCCCTGGACTCTTGCCATAAAGTGCCTAACTTCATCGCCTGTTATTCCTCTTATGGACTTTGCGGCTTCAGAAACTGCTATTTCTGCGGCATCCTGCCAGCTCTTTTCTGAATGACCGATCAGCTCCGTAACTTTAGCGACTCTCTCTGCCATGATAATATTTTCACCCCCGCCTGTCGAATCTGTAGTGAAGTGTAACTTGCGTTGCTACTAACTGTACTCGAAAACACCACTAGACGCACAGACTATTCAAATCTGAGCGAATAGTTTGCAAGCTTCGCATCCTGCGTCATTGCTTTTGTCAAAACCAATCTCTGCACATATTTGCAGGGAAACAATTCACGCTTCCATCTGATGAAGAGAAAGAAGAAATGTGGGCCAGGCGATCTGAAGCTTACCGGCCGAAAAGTATAAGGCGAATGTCATGGTGTCCGACCCGTCAGCCCTAAGGAAACAGAGCGAAACCTATACTTTGAAAGACATTGTCCTCGGTTACATACAGTTGATGAAACCAGGAATAATGGTCTTGTTGGTTCTGGAAGCGATCACTGCCATGTTGGTCGCTTCTGGGAGATCCGTGAGTCTGAACGGCTTGCTCTGGCTAACCCTCGTCGGAATACTTTCTTCCGGTGGAGCTGCGTCACTTAATCAATTTCTTGAGCGGGATAATGATATTCTGATGTCGAGAACAGATTTCCGGCCAGTTGCCACAGGAAGAATCTCTCCGACAAACTCCATGATATTCGGCGTCGCCCTTGCTGGTCTCGGGCTGGCGATCTCGTTTTTCGTTTTCAACTTGATGACAATGTCTATGGCACTGCTCGGCATGCTG
>JBOGRL010000328.1:0-8441 GCA_050749505.1 Nitrososphaerales archaeon | reverse complement strand
AGTCTGAGAATTTTTTTGTCGCGCTGTCGAGAGCGGCTGCTCCGAGGACTACTCGTTGAAAACTAACTGATTCGATGGCTTTAGGTGCTTCAGCTGAGGTGCACTACTGCACCGATAGTTCAACAGCACAATCAGGGGTTCCGCATGAGAATTGAGCGTTATGAAATCTAGCCATTCACTTTTTTCCTGAGTAAAAGGAAAAGTTGGAATCGAGTGTAGATCCGCATAATTCACAATGCAAGAGGAGCAGAAAAAAAGAACCCGGTATTGCAATTAGTAAACGCTGGACATGTTCATAATGGACATTCGAAATCCATCGCATCCACCAAATCGTAGCGTGGTCGCAATCTTCCCAAGATGCTCGTTAGGTTGAAAGAATTAACACACATGCCACAAGGGAAGAAGATGTTCGACAAGTTAATAGAACCTCTTGCACTGAGCATCAATCCTGAAACAATGTCATCACCAGATCAGCAGGAGCAGCTCCTGAACCTTGGTTTCGTGGTATCCAGGGGCGACGAGGGATTGGACTCTCCTTTCTTCGTTGAAGAGGCTGGCGAAGAAAACGTCGAGCAATTCCGGGTGAACGCAGACATTATCGCGACCGGGAGAACTTGCGTCATAGGGGCGAGCGGGAGCGGGAAGAGCTACACCGTTGGAGTCATCTGCGAGGAGCTCTGCAAAAACAAGGTGCCTTTTGTAATAATTGACATCGAAGGCGAGTATTCAGGGCTGAAGGAAAGGTTCGAAGCAATCTGGGTTGGTGACGGAGAGGCTTGCGACCTCAGATGGAAGAGCCTGGTCGATCTCAGACTATTGGCAAAGTATGCGCCCGACTGCCCGCCGATAATTCTGGATCTTTCGGAGGCAGATCGTCCAAGGGAGAAAGTCAGCGAGTTCCTCATCTCAATTTACAGGGAGGTCTCAAGGCGTAGGACGCCATACCTCGTGATACTCGAGGAAGCAGATCGTTTTTCTCCACAGTCTGGCGGAGAAAGGCTTCCGATATTCGATGAGATCGCACGCCGGGGGAGAAAGCGGGGCCTGGGACTCTTGCTTTGCACCCAGAGGCCTTCACTGGTCGACAAGAACATACTGAGTCAGTGCTCGAACCAGTTAATTGGAAAACTGGTCATCAAGAATGACCTGAACTCTGTCGCACAGTTCTTCTCCGGCCGCGGGCCCCCGACCCAGCTGACCGGACTTGCTTCGGGAGAGTTCTTCGCGCTCGGAGGGTTTGCTTCACAACCTGAAAAGGTCAGGGTGCGTGCGAGAGAGACCAAGCACGGCGGAATCACACCAAAGCTGAATCCGACTGCGGTGAGGGCCTCGGTCGGAAAGCTGCTGGAAGCAATCCAGACAGCGATGCCGCTCTCTGCGATCGAGATCCGGCAGAAGGTTGCCATCGAGATTCCGAAAAAAGATCAAGAGGAGGAACAGCTGGTGGTGTCGCAGCACTCCGCGCCTAAACCGATTCGTCCAAAATACGAAATTGAAAAGATCCCGAGCACAGAACAAGATATTGCGAGCGATCCCGAGGAAGAGCAAAATCAAAAAGCTCCTCCGTTTGTCATCGAGGATGCACCCGTGGACTGGGACTCTGGCCAGAAGAGTACAGGTATACTGGGACTAGCACCCATGATTGAAACTGAATCTGTACCGCGACTGGTGAAGCTCGAGAAGAGCTACAAGCTATTCGGTCAGAAGGAGAATGTCACTCGAGTAGCGCTTGCGTTCAGACCGCTTGTCGAGGTGGGGGTGAGGATCAGAAAGGGAGTACTAAAGAAAAAATTTGGAACGAGGTACTTCTTCCTCGACGGCGTGAGCGGTAAGCTGATCGAGGTGACAGATCGGCTTGGCTTCAGGAATGGGATCGAGCGATTGCTCGGACTGCAAGAAGGACAGGTCGTAATTTTGAAAGCGCTCTACCCAGACAGAGATATGAGCCTGATCGAGGTTGCAAGCTCGGCAAAGAGATTAGAGGATGAGACGAGGAGACTCCTGAAAGGGCTTGAGGCGAAGAGGCTTGTTCGTTCGACTCGAGTCGGGAGGGCCAACATGTACAGGAGGCTCACAGACATTCCAAAGATCGACCTCACTGGACAACCGCTCTTGAAACTCAACGAGCTGAACGCATCGGACGGATTCAAGCTCGCCAAGTTGAAAATTAAGGAAGACAGTGTCAGGGAAGTGGTGAAGGGAATGTGGGACGGCGCGGATATTGAAAGCTTCAGACAGATCTACTATCCGGTTTATTTGGCCGAGCTAATTCTAAACGAGAGAAAGCGGTACGTCTGGATTGACGGAAGAACCGGAAAGGAAATTGAAATCTAGGAAGAGTATGATCCGAAGCTCAAGCAGGTAACCCCAGTTTTAGAAAAAAGAGAGAGAAAAATCACCAGATCTAAACATCAATCTGGTCGAGCGACCCAGACATCAAGTCAGAACTGAGAACATTCGGTATCCAGAAAAAATATATCGCGTGCTGATAGCAACCGCCTGCTCAACCTCTCCCGAGCGAAGAAAGTATTTCCACGAAATTCGGGTACGGATTGAGATTAGAAGCCCGCGTTCATAAGGCCTTTAAACAGCGTGAGAATTATTCGTCTCAAGTGAACGCAGTCCTGTTGATTCTCGTTCCGCTTACATCCGTCCTATACGTCTTGGCTTTGACCTCGTTTGCAATAGCGGCATACTACGGGTTTCGTCTCACCCGACTGGCGAGCAAGATGAAGATCATGGTCATGATAACTCAAGATGGCCCTGAATTCATAGTCGGGGGAATCGTGATTCTTGCGGTCTCACAGATTTCGAATCTGCTTGAATCCTTGCTCAAGCCACTGGTCATCGATTTTTTCAACGTGACATCCGGAGCACTTCTGGTGGGTTCAGCCGTAATGTTTGCAATAGGTTTCCAGAAAATGTACTCGGTTTACCTGAACGAGCGGCTGAGATCTAACGTCTACAGCGCGCTCGAAGAACTGAGCGAGAGTGAGTTGATGAAGGAGGTGGAGGAAAAACCAGCACAGTGGCGCGGAAAGCTCCGCTAGAATACTAGCTTCACGCCGTTAATTCCTTCTAAAAACTCAATACCGGGGCAATGACTGGTCTATTTCCACAGCCCATGCCTCGACGCCGCCCTCAAGGTTCCTTACCTTTTTGAAACCCAGGCCCCTCAAAAAGTCCGTGGCTCTGGCGCTCCTTCCGCCGGTGTGACAGTAAGCCACGATTTCATCGGCAGAATCCAGCTCATTCACTCTCTCGGGCAAATCGCCCAGCGGAATCAGTTTCGAACCACCGATGTGGACAATATCGTACTCGTGCGGCTCCCTCACGTCGAGAAGAACTACCTTCTTGCCTCGACTCAGTTCTTCGCTGAGTTGTTTTGGCATCACCGAAGCGACATCTGGTCCCTTCTGAACACCGCAAAACTCCTGATAATCGATCAACTGCGTTATTTCCGGATTTGGACCGCACACCGGGCACTTTGGGTTCTTTCTTATCTTGAGCTCTTCAAACGTCATTGAAAGGGCGTCGTAGATAAGCAGTCTTCCGATCAGTGGCTCTCCCTTGCCCAAGATTAGTTTTATCGTCTCGGTGGCCTGTATCAGGCCGACCAGACCAGGAAGTACGCCGAGCACTCCTCCTTCGGCGCATGACGGAACGAGACCGGGCGGTGGTGGCTTTGGATAAAGGCATCTGTAGCAAGGCCCTCCGTTCTTTGCGTCAAAAACAGTCGCCTGGCCTTCAAACCTGAAAATGCTGGCATAAACGTTCGGCTTGCCGAGCAGGACGCACGCGTCATTTGTCAGGTACCTCGTAGGAAAGTTATCGGTGCCGTCGACTATGACGTCGTACCCCTTGAAGATCTCCAGGGCGTTCCCGGAAGTGAGCTGCTCTTCATATGTTTTGAAAACCGAGTTCGGGTTTATCCCGGAGAGCCTTTCCTTGGCGGTCTGGACTTTGGATTTCCCCACATCCTTTTCTGTATACAGGATCTGACGATGCAGGTTAGTTTCGTCGATCACGTCGAAATCGATCAAACCGATTGTGCCGACGCCCGCAGCCGCAAGGTAAAGCGACATGGGCGATCCCAGGCCGCCAGTTCCGATTACGAGAACCCTGGAAGCTTTCAGTCGTCTTTGACCCTCCATCCCCACCTCCGGAATTATCAGATGCCTCCCATACCTCCTGTACTCTCTTGGAGAAATCTGAACTTTTCTTTCATCAATGTCGGGGATTGCGGACCTCCGCTTGACAAGCTCTGTTCCGCCCGCAATCGCGGGAACTATTCTGATGATATCGTCGTCACCCACCTTTGTGTCCTGTCCCTGAAGGTATCGAATATCTTCGTTGTTCAGAAATACGTTGACAAAATTTCTCAAGTTGCCCTGATCGTCTACAATGTGAGTTGCAAGTTTCTTGTTTTCCTTCAGCAGGGCACCAATAGCTTCTGAGACCGTCTTTGCACTGATATTCAGAGTCTTTGATCCTTCGGTATATTGTTTCAGCGCGGTCGGGACTAGAATGCGAACCATTTTTTTACACTATCACCATCATGTTTTATGGAGCGAGGAAGCGGGCTCCTCCCGCGTTCCCGAGTTTTGCAGTAGTGGCTATAATCTCGATATTTTCTGGGAGAAACCCGGTCCTATCTTCCTTCAAGAGCCAGCTCATGGTAGCGACGGGTTCTGCGTTACGAACTTCAACCAAGAGGTACGAGAGCGACGGCCACGCGTGGTCGATGTCAAAACGTGAGGGTGTTGCGGGTGAATCGGGGTGCGAGTGATATATCCCCACTACCTCTTCTCCGCTTGACTCGGCTTCACTTTCCGCATTCATGAACTCCCGCGGATCGATTGTATACCTGTGATATCGCTCCTCCTTTGCAAACGCGTTTTCCATCTTTTTTAATCCGTTTACTCTCTTTGTTAGAGAATTATCCTCAAACTTACCCACCAGCAATCCGCAACACTCCTCCGGATATGTCAAAGCAGCGTGCGAGTGTATTTCTTCGAGCGACACTTGATCCAAGATAATTTTGGTTTGTTGCATGTTAATCTTTCCGTCGGATTGCGCTTCTTCAACACAAAAGCGGGCCCTCATGCATTAAGATACTTTTCTGACAGATATCTGGCGCCCTGGTCTGCGAAAACCGCAACCACAGTATCACCTCCGTGGGCGTACTTCTGGGCCGCAATGGCCACGGCGCCCGATGACGTGCCTACGAACAACCCTTGTTCCCTTGCAATGTTGATCACTTTTTTCTGCGCCTCTTCAGTCTTTACGAACACGGTCTCATCCGGAAATTTCTCATCGAAAATCTTTGGTTTTATCGATGATTCAATATGCTTCAAACCTTCTATTCCGTGAAGCGGGCTGTCCGGCTGGACTGCCACAATCTTGATCTTTGGGTTCAGTTCCTTGAGTCTCTTTCCGGCGCCCATGATCGTGCCACCGGTCCCCACACCGGCAACGAAGTGAGTGATTTTCCCGGAAGTTTGCCTCCATACCTCCTCTGCAGTCCCGAAATAGTGGGCCTCCCAATTTGAGTCGTTTCCATACTGGTCAACGTAGAGATATTTTTCTGGTTCCTTCACCGCTAGATGCCTGGCAACTCGGATTGCCCCATCTGATCCTTCCATGGGATCTGAATAAATGATGTCCGCGCCATAAATCTTGAGCAGCTTCTGCCTTTCGATGCTCGCGGTTTTCGGGAGTACTATCGTTGCTCTGATCCCGATAGATGCACCAAAAGCAGCGAGGGCGATGCCGGTGTTTCCAGAACTTGAGTCCAGGATCTCCCTGTGGCTTCCGAGCAGGTCGGATTTTTCAATAGCACTTTTGATCATCCTGGCTGCAGCCCTGTCCTTCACGGATCCAGTCGGGTTCAGATACTCCGCTTTCGCGAATAGAGAGCCGTTAGGAACGATTCTGTCCAATTTAATCAATGGAGTGTTCCCTACGGTCGAAAACATCATCAAAAGGACTGGGCACCAAAAACAGGTCCATGAAAGGGAGTCAGAACTATCCGGAAAACCCATGATAGCAAGAGAGGATACACGGACAATGCTAGCTTGGAAAACGCGCCCTTTTTAGGGTATTACCTCGCTGTCTTTTGAAAGAACGCTTCTCCTCTTCAACTGAGGAACAGCCCCGCTGAAAAAAAAGAACCATAACCTTCTTGATAAGATTCGTATCAAGGAAAATTTTTGAATTTCGTTTGCATTTGAAAAAAAATGCGCGCTGCCCGCAGATGCCTCCGCCCAGATAGTGAACAGGAGTGCCTCCTAAAAAACGGGAGGTACAGTTTTCTTTCGTCGCTCTTGCTTTTTCTTACGCGTCTTCAGGTGAAAGTCGCAGATCGCTTTTGATCGAGAGATACTGCTTTAGCAAGCCGAAACCTCTCTCAGTAAGCTCGTATAACCTCTTTCCATCCGAATCATGCGCCAGGATAAGTCCTTGACTCTCGAGCGCCTTGATGTATCCCTGCATGACCGTCCAAGAGAGATTTGCTTTGTACATGATGTGAGTGGGTTTCTCGGCTCCAGCCCCTATGGCTCTCACTATGTCGCAGTATGTTTCCATTCGCGATCTTCTGTTTAGTTGTTGCTGCTGCTGCGTCTGTACACTTTGCCCAGATACCATGAATGTTGTTTCCAATTCGAATTTCTGACTCCTATCCTCTTCGGTTATATCGTCATAAGATAGCTGAGGGTGATTTAATCTTCCAAGCCTGTTTTGCAAGGCCTATAGAGAATAGTTCTGGAAAACGGCAACAAACCGCGCATAATCAAATGTCAGCCGGAGAATGTCAAAATCGACAGGCCGCTTGGAGTGAAGGCAAGGCTGTGGTATTTTCTGTCGTGCTCGGTCCCCCTCAATTTCTTGACCAGGAACCTCGTCTTCATCTCCATCGCTTCACTGACGTAGCTCTCGAGTTGAAATATGCCGTCTGCGACGAATTCCTCGACGCCGGTTTCCTGAGTTCTGTAAATCTGGCGGGATGCGGTCATCAGAGTTGTTATTCCCTCCCTCTTCAATGTCTTGTATATCAGGTGCATCATGAATGTATAGTCAAACTTCTCGCCCGTTCCCGCAAGAAAAGCGGTCAGGGAGTCGACGACCAATCTTCTTCCTTTGACTTCATCAAGAGCCTCCAGCAGAACCTGAATGTTCGAGCTTAGTCCTCTTCCCTCCAGCACGTCCAGGTCTATGAGTTTCAGTCTCTTCTGAGCCTCGAGAGCCGACAAATCCATTCCGAAATTGAGCATATTGCGCTTTAGACTCTTGACATCCTCTTCGAACGTCGCGAATACTGCAGGCTCCTTGAGAGCCAATGCGGCGTTGTAGACAAACTGGCACGAAAATATGGTCTTACCAGTACCCAGGCCTCCTAGCAACAATACGAAATCGCCCCGCTGCAACCCTCCCTGAATGAGGGGATCAAGTCCCGGAATGCCTGTCGGCCTCCGGTCTTCAGGATTCTTTGAGCTCAACTCAACCGATGCTCGCCGAGCCCCCTAAAATAGGTTGTTTTGACTGTTCACAAGGGGTCTAAAAACCGGGTTCCAAAAAGACACGAATTGGACGCGAGCTCCGAATCCTGCCTCCAGCTGATTTTATTAATTTACAAACGGATAGATATGTTCCATGGCGCAAGACTCGGGCCAGTTCTGTCCTGAGATGACACTGTTGTTTTTTCAAAATTGCCCGAGCTGTCTTCCTCCAAAGGCAGCTGCCTGAGTTGCACAGCGCAATGTTTTCACTTTCAAACCCAATTACCAAGGAACTGGTTTATGGCGGACATCTGCTGGCGCTTGGAACCTCCAGCATCGCAGCGGCCAGCGCGATTCTTCTGGGGCGGTCTCCCACCTTTCTCTTGCTACTGATGGCTTATCTATTTTCATACGGCGCTTACATGCTAAACAGAGGATCCGAGGTTTCGCAAGATCTAGTTTCAAACCCTACCAGAACAAATTATCTCCAGGGCCGCACCAAGTATCTCACAGTCATATCGGGAGTTAGCTTTGGAATTGGATACGTAATCGCATTCTTGACCAACTTGACGTTTTTCCTTGCACTGATTTTGCCTCTTGCGCTGGCACTTGTCTACAGCATAGGTTCAAAAAAATTAATGGGGTTGATCGGTGCAAAACGTCTTAAAGAAAAACTTCTTGTCAAAAACTTCGCAATCTCTTTTGGCTGGTCGCTGATTCCATTGCTCGTCGGGCTCTATTACCAGAGTGTCCCCCCGGTTCTTTTGGGCTTTTGCCCTTTCATTTTCTTTAGACTAATGTCAAATACCATATTTTTTGATCTGAGGGACATCAAAGCAGATGGTGTTTTCGGAGTTCGAACTATACCGGTGGTCTATGGCAAGTATCGGGCCAACAGCATCATGAATCTGTTTGATGCTTTGTCTGCACTATACATCATTT
>JBOGRL010000327.1:0-2317 GCA_050749505.1 Nitrososphaerales archaeon | reverse complement strand
GTCCTCAAGGGTGCCCTATGTTTCATCGCAAGCATGGAAGAGATGGCTAAGAAACACACTGATCGAAGAGACTGGATGGCCTTCGAGTGAAATAGTGGCAATCGGCGAGTCTGAGAATACAAATAAGATAAGCGGGAAGCTCGACCCAATACTCTGCGCTGAAGATGATATTTTTGGATATATGAAAGCAACGAAGCGGCAGGGAAAGGCGAAGAAGAAAGAAGATGGAGATGACGGGAGTGAAGATGACGCGAGTGAACAAAAAGAGCATGTCGCTAACGAGGAATCCTCCAAAGTGAAACCTAGCCAGGCTAATCGCGTTAAATCCGTCATGAGGACTTCACCTTTTAGTGCTTCGCTCCTTGTTTCAATTAGAAAGTTTGGGTGGGAGGGACGCGATGAAGGTTTTGTTCATCTCAAATCAGGAACGCCATTGCCTTACACCACAGAGTTCTACAACACTCATCTACAAGGCGTGTTTTGTCTCAATTACTCGCGGCTTGGTTTGTTCTCGAATATTGGAGACAGAATAGAGCTTGATGAGGAGAAAAAAGACCAATATCTTCAGGAGGGAAAGATCAGGCATGCAGGGGCGGAAGAAAAGGAAGTGTACGAGCTTACAAATGCGGTGGAAAGTAGGAAGGAAAGAGCTTCTGCCCTCATCAGGGCGTTGGCTGTGTTAAGAGGAGGAGCAAAGCAGGCGGCCTTCGGAACTCCAGTGGAACCTCAAGTGTTGATCCTTTCAGGGCTATCCTGTGGTAACCCGATTTTTCATCGCCTTTTCAAAGATACTGAGAAAGGGCCAGAGCTAAAGATTGAATCTTTCCTCGAGATCTTATCGGATTACAAAGATA
Source organism: Nitrososphaerales archaeon (assembly GCA_050749505.1). GTDB lineage: Archaea > Thermoproteota > Nitrososphaeria > Nitrososphaerales > CADDZS01 > DATLTL01. The sequence goes on along the minus strand of JBOGRL010000327.1, from coordinate 1,463 downwards.
GAATTGCAACACCTGTTTTCATAGGTATAAGGAGTGGATACTTGGCTAACGAATCTTACGTTAGAGGATTGAAGGGCGAAACAAATTATGCACAAGTCGAAGTAATGTCACCACGACAAGCAGCCGAAGCGATGGCAAGCAACATCTTGAAGATATAGAGAGAAACCACGTTTCGATTTGAAAACAACCGATTACAAATCCTATAGAGCTTGGATGATGATATGAAAGCGCTACATGCAAGGTTTGCGGGTTTCAGCGCTTCTTTTCGTCACCCGCTCACATTGACTGGAATGCAAATCACGACTCCTGTACCGCCGTTTAGTACTCTTCTAGGTCTGATGAGCGCCTGTGCCGGCACAGTTATTGTACCGCAAGACACTCAAATCGGCTTTGAGTTTAGAGCAGCAGGAACCGATAGAGAAGTAGAGAGAACAAATAGGTTTCAATACAAACGAGGCCTATTAGAACCACATAAAGAGGGCCAATCGATAATGTACAGGCAGGTTCACTTTGATCCGGTGCTCGACTTATATGTCACAAATCTGAACTTCAAAAGGGTCTTCGAAGCACCAGCATCAACTCCATGTCTAGGAAGGTCTCAGGACATCGCCTGGATTGAATTTGTTAGAGAAGTAGAACTTACGCCAGCTGAAGAGGGGGATATCGGTCCAACACTTCTTCCGCGGCCATTCCCTGTTAGTGGATTGATACTAAGACTACCCGAATGGATGGAAAACAGTCAGCTAGGATATGTTAGGAAGTCGGGCCCGTTTGGATTCTACATGAGTGGTGTACCAACTGATCAGGCAAGGATGCGTGTCAAGGGTCCACGGCTGTTTCACCCTGCCGATGCCAGATCTTCTGCTGATGTTGTCTATATTCATGAGTGGTTGAAGACCAATTCTTTTATAAAAGCGCCGAATTGACGTTCAATTAACTTCTATCTAGGTATACGGGCCCTGAAGGGTTTGGAGCCACTCGCGAAGAGCAACGGACAACCTCTGTCTCAACACGTCGAGGAATGTCTTAACGTAGCCCGCATTCTGATCGACCAACTTCCGCTTTTAGATGCAGAGAAACGCCGACTTGGCAATGACGTAGCACTAGGTCTTGCATTTCATGATACGGGAAAGGCGGCGACAGGATTTCAAAAGGTCATGCTGGGAGAAGCAGAGAATTGGGGAGGCAAGCGTCATGAGATTCTTTCTGCTTCTTTTGCATCGTCTATACCGACTTTGAACGAGGCAGTAATCTTTGCAATCCTCACGCATCATAAATCAATTCCAAATTCAGAACTACGTGAAGAAAAGAGAGCTCTAGACTTTGATTCGTTACCTCTTGACGGAAAGACAGAACAGTACCTTTCTTGGAAAAGGATGAAATCCGAGTGGCTGGACAATTACACGTCTTTCCGAGAATCCTGGGAAAAAATATGCAAAAAAATCAAAAGAGAAGATTTGATC
>JBOGRL010000326.1:0-17335 GCA_050749505.1 Nitrososphaerales archaeon | reverse complement strand
AATAAAATCCGCGCCCTTCCTCAATGCCTCGAGATACGTCCTTTCAAGCAAATCTACTGAATAGCTCAGCGAGTACAGTTTTGCACCCGAGCGGATGACTGCCTCCGCAACATCAGGTCTCACGTCTTTCCCTGGAGTAACTTTAAGCTCAAGAAGAGTTCTGACGCCGCCCTCTCTGCTGCGGATTTCTTCGACTCCCGGTATTCCTCGTATCATGTTTATGCACTTGTCCGCGGGGTCAGCTTCAACCATGAGGAAAGTCGAGCCGAGGACGTTGTTTATGGTTTCCTCGAGGGAGCCTTTGAACAAGATGCGCCCCCTGTGAATCATGCACACTGAAGTACACAGCGATTCGACCTCGGACATTATGTGAGACGAGAGAAATATCGTGCCGCCGCGTTCCTTCGCAATTTTCCTGAATACTTCACGAAAGTGAGCGGCTCCCGCAGGATCAAGTCCGATCATTGGCTCGTCCATCACGAGCAGGTCGGGCGAACCGATGAGTGCCTGAGCTATGCTCAGCCGCTGAACCATGCCTTTGCTGAGCTTGGAAACTTTGACATTCGAGTAATCAGCCAGCCCGACAATTTCGAGCGTGCTTGCTATCTCGCGAGAGACTTCCCCCCTAGGAATGATGAGCTCTTCTGCGGTTAGGGCAAGTAACTCCCTCGGAGTCAGGAAGGTCTGGATGTTTGGGAGCTCCGGCGAATATCCGACGCGCGCGAGTGCTCTTCTATGCTCTGAAACCGGGTCTAGACCTCGTATTTTGACCGAACCCGATGTTGGACGCATCAGCCCCAAAAGCAGCCTGATGCATGTTGTCTTGCCCGAGCCGTTTGGCCCGAGGAACCCCAGGACTTCACCCTTGTCGACCGAGAGAGAAATCGGGCCTATTCGTTTTCCTGATCCATAGTCCTTGATGGCGTCAGAAAACTCGATTGCACTCAGCTGCTAATCTACCCAGTGGAGAGGTTTCTTTTCTGTTTCGCTACCACTATTAGACTTGTTGTTGTTGTTGTTGTTCTTCCTTTCGTGCCTGAAAAACGCGAAAGCACCAACTCCCGCAAGTAAACTGCCCGCGCCACCTGCGATAGCCATCGTCGTAGTATTTGAGCCGCTAGAGCCTAACCCCAGCGAGATGTTAGTCGAGAGAAGCTGCGCATTGACCTCGCTAGTCCCGTTTATGTTGACAGTGGCAGAGTACACCAGACCCGATGGAAATATTGCGAGCTGACCGCTGCCAGAGCCCGTTTTTTCATGCTTTTGAACCGTGAGACTGAATGAATAGTTTGTGAGCGTATAGTTTGTTCCCGAGAAATTGATACTCTGCGTGCCAGTTTGGGTTACCGAAGCGGAAATAGTCGTGTTCTTTATAGTAAGGTTAATCGATCTTGTTCCCAACGACGGAAGTATGGGGAACAGTTTTTGCGTCGCGTTGACCAGTTTGGAGTAGCTCAAGTTTGCGTTGCCAGAAATCATCTGAAGGGTTACCGTTGCAAGGCCGTTGCTAGAGCTAGGTACGACTGTTTCATTTACTGTAGCGGAGAATGAGCGGTTTGGTCCGGTTGTGTTGATGCTGTATACTACATATTGATTAGCCGAGCCCGATGATTGGGACGAAGCGGCAACCGCCGGCGTGACCAACGCGAAAGCAAAGAAAGCCAATGCTGCAATAGTCAAAGGAAGTACCTTTGGATTCATCATCGCGCGTTCCCTCAATTCCTCTTCAATCACCGAGCTTGCATATAGGGGTTTTGTAAAGTCTTCGGGCTACCGTCATCGAAGTTTTGCGGGAAATTTTCGGCGAGGTACCGCATCGTTAGCTCGGTTTCACTTGTGATAATACCAGTTCTACGCATATTTGCAACGAGATAGGTTGCGAAAATCGCGGCCCCAAAAATGAGCTTCGGTAATTTAGAGACAAAATTCGCCCTGTTAAAATCTGGGTGATCTTTCTTAACGGCTCGTCCGGTGGGATTGGCCTAAAGAATTAGGCAAATCCAAGCACCACAACTAGAGGCTTTCAAGAGTTTCTGATTTGTTATCTTTCCCATGCTAATTTCCAACGGCAGGTCAGACTGCTAAGAGAACAAATATTCCAAAGCTACGCTGAATGGCACTAGCTTTATCGGATTCCTATTTCCTCAATAGCAATAATCAGGATAAGAAACATTGCAAGTCAGAGTGGCGAGGCGGTACCAAAATCACCTATTCCGAAAGAAGTGAGGAATGATGCGGGAATAAACATCGGCGACACGGTGGACGTCAGGAGTCAAGACGGAAAGGTAATCATTGAAAAGATACGAGAAATTGGGAAGCTGTAATGGATGAGACAAGGGGTTCATGGAAAACCAATCCAGCTTTCAAGAACATGAAGGATGCTGTTGAGATAGTCGATTGGCTGAGGCAGAAGCGTCGGAAAAAATGACGTGTTACTCGCTTGATACAAATGTCCTAATTAGTCACTTCAAAGGAGATCGGTACGGAGATGAGATCGACGATTTTTTCGACGAGTGATTGAGAAGAAGCTCGGACTCGTCATGCCAGATATCGTTTACGCAGAACTCTATATTGGAATTTATCTTTCCGACTATCCCAAATTAGAAGAGACGCGTCTTCAGAGGTTTTAGCTGTCAACGGCATAGAGATAAGGACATCGAGATCGTTAAAGATCGCGAAAAGGGCCGGCGAACTCTATTCAAAATACTCGGGGAACAGAGGAACTGTTCGAAGAAACCTTCCATATTTTCTGATAGGCGCTCAGGTGGAGGTAACTCGAACGCTTTTGTGACATGGAACATGGCCGATTATGAGAACTTGGGCTGAAGATCCCAGTGCCTTTCCCGAACCGTGCATAGGTTATCTTCAGTTGGTTTCTCCGACTGTTTCATGCTGGTTGGTAGAAACAACCCATTCAATCTTTCGATTCTATTTTTCGTTGCATGGGAATTTTTTCTCCCCGCGTTCTTGATATGACCAAGTTCGATTTCGCTTTCAATTGGGTTATCGATTTCGCAGAGAAAAATGCCATCGAATTGCCGAGCAGCCTGATTACAGTATTTCCTCGAGTTGCGAAATGAACCTGTTGAAGACAGAACAGTCCAAAACCTTGCAGCCGAGCCTCTCAAAGTGGTGAACTAGGTTTGGGCCTCCGTACGGACCCCAGCCAAAAAACCCCCTGTTGATGTCAGGATGCGCCACTACTACCTCCGCGCCTCTTTCGTTGAGCCTCCTCACAATGTCAAGCGGACTCCCAAATTCATTGAATCCGCAATCTGAGAAGAGGAAAACTATCTTCCTTCCGCCGCCCGCCTTCTCCAGCTCTTCTTCTGCCCAGCGAAACGTGGCGGTGCCCATTGTTCCAAGCGTAAGCTGGTCGCTCATGCTCGCATTGATCATGCTATAGTATGCGCTGATCGCCTTTTCCTCCTCCATGTCCTCGATGATTGATTTGACCGGGTACGCGTTGCCCGCGAAGATGCACAGCCCTCGCTTGGCTTGTTTCAGAGCGGAATAGGTCAGGATGAAGGACGGGATTACAGAGGAAAAATACTGGTACATACTCCTGCTCACGTCTTGGAGCAAAACAGCCGTCACCGTTTCGCCGATTTCTTCCCTCACAATAATGTCATCCGGAACGATGCTCGTCGGGTCGTGCGCCCCGTTTACTATGTTGTCGAGAGTATCTTCAAAATCAATCGAGTCAATGTCATCGCCAGGAGCGTAGGGTTTTTTTATGAAGCTCTCCTCGTTTCCGTGCTTGCCAGTTTTTCTCTTTTCCAGAGATCGTCCAAGCGAGCTAAGTGTATGCAGTATCGTTTTTCTCATCAGGTCATGGCGGTCGTCTTTTCCGAAGTACCTGCCGAAATTTCTGTATATAAAATCAAGTTGAATCAGCTTATCTGGGCCCCACATCCTTAGCGGCCCCGCGCGCGCACGTCTAGCCAGCATTTCTAGCAATTTTTCGTCGTAGCCGCCCTGCCCGTCGGATGCACGATCAAGCATCTTCTCGATGTACTCCATGACCTTGTCCAGCGTACCCTTCATGTACATGTCGACGAGCGAGTTGTAGTCTACCATTCCGGAGAGTATTCGGTTTGCAAGTTGCTCCATTTCCTTGTCCCTAAAATCGACAATCTCGTCGTCCGGCGAGAGTATCTGAACCGCGAGGTCTTTCATCCGCTGCCTGACTTCCGCGGGGATCGAGGGGTCAGCTATAGTGGAGAGAAGCAACTCCCTGTAGTCGTTTGAGGTCACCATCCCTTCGTTGATCTTCCTTAAGCGCAAAAGAGAGTCCATTGCCTGGAGCTTTCGGAGCCTAGTTTTGTACGACTGTGGAATCCTCTTTGATCGCCTAAGTGACCCTGAGAATTTTTTAATGAACTCGGAAATTTCCTGCTCCTCTTCAGTCGCCGCCAATGTTTTCCACTATCTCCTTTATGAGCTGGTTTTTGTTTTCGTTGCCGCTGACCTCGATCGTGGCGAGCACGTACGGCGCAACCTGTCTCAACGCGGCGTTCGGATCATCTCCCCGCGCGGCCCGGATCGCGACGAGCTTTGCTATTGCGGGGCCGACTCGGACTGAAGCGGGTTTTTTCACGCGATCGGTCATCTCGCGCGTTCTCCTTATTATCGCGTAGATTTCATCGTAGAGTTCTGCCGGCAGTCTGCGGTAGGGAGAGTTCATCTTCATTATTTTGAGCTCAGTTTCCCTGTCCGGGTAGGCTAACTCGATTGTGACTCGTAATCTATCTCTCAGAGCCTCGGTGAACCTGTATACTCCAGCAAGCTCGGCCGGGTTTGCCGTTGCAATCAAGGAAAATGAGTCGCTTGCTCGTATTCTCCCAATCCTCGGAAGGTGGTAGCTTCTCTCCTCGAGCGGCTCGTGCAGGCTGTTCTGGACTGTCGGGCTGGCGCGGTTGATCTCCTGAGCCAGGAATATTCCCCCGTCGAGCATTGCCCGAACAAGCGGCCCGGGCTCGAACGTTTCAAGCGAGTAGCCGTTCTTGAGCACGAGCGCGGGGTCGTGCGAGCCCACGAGGTACTGCGGCTTTATTATTTCGTCAAAGAATATTTCATACACGCTCCTCCCTGTATCAAGCGCAAATTTTCTCACGAGTAGCGACTTTCCTACGCCGGGCGGTCCTACGATCAAAACGGGAAGCGGAGGATCAACGGCAGTCGCATCGCTAAGAAGATCATACGCTTTCTTGTACTGGCCTTCCAGGACCATCTTGACTTCTTCGAAGTTTCTTGAATCGGAAAGCGACTGCTTGATCATGTCGTGGACAGACTTGGCACTCATGCGATTCCTTCCCCTTCTGATCATCAATCTCATAGTTAAGCTTGTTTACAAATTCAACCTAGATCTTTGAGCTCGAAATTATCTTTTGTTTTGGGAAATTGTGAACTCCTTTTCAACCATATTTCGAAAACGCTTATTGAGTCCATAAAGTCCAGCAATCAGAAGCATTCGATTTTGGCTCTACTCCATTCGAGATTCCTTTCCGGCATACCCAAGAGAGTCAAATCGCTCATCCTAGTTTTATCACTGAATACACTTGGGATTGGTTATTTCGTCATCGTTCTCACCGCCTACTTGCCAGAGCTGGGAGTTGGTTCTAGAACCGTGGGCACAATCGTGGGAGCTGAGGGAATCACCCTTGTACTCACGGGCGTGCCTCTGGGTCTTCTCTCAGACAGAAGGGGCAGGAAGTGGATTCTGACTCTTGGTGCCGCGGGGCTTTCTCCTGTACTATTCATACTTGCCCTAACTACAAACTCGTCATACTTGATCCTTGCTGGCACCATCGCGGGAATAGCAGAGGGCGGCTTTCTTTCTACCGTGAATGCGATCATAGCGGATCAGACCCCCGAGGAGGCAAGAGTATCTGCCTTCTCGTTTTCCTTCATACTTTCTACAATTTCTTTTGGCATTGGCTCCGCGCTCCCGTTCGCGTTTCCCTACTTTGAGAGCTTGCTCGGAGTCAGCTCGGTTGGGATTCACAGAGACCTGCTTTTGGTCTTTGGAGTTCTCGCAATCGCCACACCGTTTGGAATTTTTTCCATCCTCAGAAACTACAGGGAAAAGCCTAGTTCCGGCACGAATTTCTCCAGCGCTAAGAACCTGAAGAATCTTGCCAAGTTTTCCGGGGCAAACTCACTCATAGGACTAGGTGCGGGATTCATCATTCCCCTGATAGCAACGTGGTTTTTCCTGAAATTCAGTATCGCCGACAATTACAGCGGGCCGCTACTCGCGGTCTCCAATATTACGATTGGGCTGTCTGCGACGTTGAGCCCAAAAATGGCAAGGAGATTTGGACTTGTCAAGGCAATTGTCATCAACCAAGGATTTTCAACCGTATTCATGCTGAGCCTCGCGTTCGTTGGAGATCCCGCGTCCGCAGCCGGACTATACATCGTTCGAGCCGCGCTGATGAACATGTCGTCGCCACTAGCTGATTCTTTTCTGATGGGCATCGTGCCGCAAGAGCAACGTGGACTGGCAAGCGCGATCAACTCGGTTGTCTGGAGACTGCCTAACAGCGTGACAACGATAATTGGAGGAATCATCCTCGCTTCGGGAGATTATTCCCTGCCGTTTGAACTGGCGGCGCTATTTTACATCTGCGCGATCTGCTTGTTTTACGCCTTCTTCAAGGATGTAAAACTTCAGGCAAGCGCGAAACCATAGTTGTTATATCTCTGATGTATTTTGTTAGCTCATATGAGTCAAACAAAAGCGGCGCGGCTCGTACCTCAGAGTACAAGCCAGCCACCAGAAGAAGTTGTGCACATATCGTCGTTTGTTCTTGTAAAGCGTGGAACAGAGAACGTCCTCTTGACAAAGAGGCTCAAACCAGAATTCAACAAAGGCAAGTGGACTGTTCCGGGAGTAGTCATTGGCTACGGAGAGCATCCGGAGGCTGCCGCAAAGCGTCTCGTGAAGGAGCAGTTAGGATCTGAGCCAAGAAATATGAAGCTCGTGGAAATCCAATCATTCGGAGACAAGCACTGGGATCTCTGCTTCGTTTACGAAGCTAGCATAGATGGTGTCGGAAAAGTATCCGAAGACATCGAGCATGCAGACTACTTTGATTTTGCAAAGCTTCCACCCGAATTCAAGGAAGACCATAGGGAAATCATCCAGGCAGGCCGCAAATAGTAACCAGAACTAGAAAGAAAGCTTGGCAGATGAGCATATCAAGCCTACCCAGTACGACTAAGAGCGGGGCTCAAGTACCTCCGAGCCCATTGTCATTTTGTAAGTGGGTTCGCCATCAAAGATACATTTTTCGGGAAAGAATCGAATTTACCTAGTTTTTTCTCCAATCCTGCGATCTTTGCTTCCAATATTGAAAACCTCTTCTGCGTCTCCAATCGGATCGAAAGCCCCCTCTATCCTCTCGAAGTGCTTGAAGCTGATGCCAATCTTATCTTCCAATCTTTTGAAGTTTGAATTTTCCGTCATTCATCTGCTCTCTTGAGCTCGCTCCTGAATTCGCTGCGGAATACGTCACGACCTTCGAAGATTTGAGGAGAAAAAAGTCTGTGCGTTCGGACTTGGGCTTTTTTTCAGAAAGTGCTGTTCGACGTGGTCTTGTCATCGCCTTCCTGGGTATCCGCAGCATCTGAGGAAGGTGTTGATTGCTGTCTGGCGGTTTCTGGACTGTATTTCTTCAGCTTCTTCCTGAGGAACTGGTTCAGATCCTGACCGAGTTCTTTGTTTGTTGGGTTTCGGGGAATCGCCATTGGTCGTCTATGTCCTTTGGCAGAGAGTATTATCCTCGCCCTGCGACCAGTCGGCGAATCGTAAATTTCTAGGTCGTCGTAGGAGACCTCAGAATCGCCGCCGATGATTTTGTGCATCCGAAGAGAGCTGTCGTAGAACTCGTACCTTCTTGTGGAAAATAGAAACGATAAGATGGAGATCAGGATGAAAATTATGATTATTGATACGGAGAACAGATCAAGACCTGCCATCGAAGTAGCAAGGGTGAACAACACAAGATAGATCAGGATAGCTGGGGCAACTGAAGAAAATACTGACCTTGAGACCACGAATAGAGGAGAAGAACCAGTTGAAATTGTGGCTGATGGGGAGGGCGCTGGTAGAGTATTTTCGGTAGAAGGAAGGGGATGAGCTGTGCTGATGCCCGCCGGTTCTTCTTCTTCTTGCTTGGAAGGCGCCGGATATCTGTTGCCGTTGCCCTGCGTTGTTGCTTGAGGAGTGCTAAAATCTTCAAAGATATAGCCGCAGTACTTGCACGATTGGGCGTTTTCATCGTTTCTGGTCTCGCACATGGGGCATTTTTTGGATCCCGAGGGCATTTCCCGTCTACTCAACTCGCTCCGAAGGTTGTAGTGTTCTCACTCTCCCATCGATTAAGGATTCCTCCTCGCTGTCCAGGTATTTCACCACATCGTGGTCTGCTTGAAAGGTCTGGGCTCTTTCTTGTGGCTTGTACCGCATCTCCGCTTGTGCCCTGTGTATTTTTTCGGGCTGATCAACTTTCCGCATTTTGGGACAAACCGGCAAACTGGGAGCAGACGGACCGCTTCTAGCTAATACAGTTATTGCACACTCTGGGGTTTCTAAAAGATCGTCATTGTTCCGGTCGCAAGATGGGCCATTAGAAAGATGACCGCGAACTGCATCACCGCCTGACTTGCAACGATCATGACATACATCCTCATCAACCTTGAAATTCTGGCGTAGTCTGGTTCGCTCTTCCGCAGTTCAAAATACACCTTGAGATTGATCGGGAGGATTAGCCCCAACCCCTGGATGAGCATAATTACCACGATTACAACTATTCCCACAATCCAGTAGCCGAGAGGTGGAGTGAAAGTAAATAATCCCATTTGGGATGCAAGAAAGTATCCCGCTGTAGTAGTCACGGAAGAAACGGTTGTCATGTAGAAGATCATTTTCGGCATGAGCCATGAGATGATATCCTTGCGCGTGGCCATGCTCACATTCCTCAAAATCGGCCCGAGAACAAAGCCCATGAAAATATCCGTTCCAGTCCAAAGGATCGCAGTGAAAACGTGCACATAATTCAGAGCTACTAGATTATGCGTGGCTACTGCTGCGATCAACGCGCCTATGGGCACGACGATCCAGAGATTAGCACGGACTGTGATTCCGGGCGGCGACTTTTGCTGGGCCTGATACATCTGGGTCAAGAATCATCCGCTCGGAAAAAGCTTACTTTGACAAGATAAAGTCTTCGGAAAATCTGGAAAAAAGCATATCACATGCTTTGATAACCCATTGAGAAAGTTGTTTTTCCATGGACATCAAGGATTACACGCTCTCACTGGACGTTGATTATTACTCGCTGGCGTTCAAAGGAAGAGAGAAAATTAGGGTTGCAAACCCGGACAAAATTCTGGTCTTGGATTCATTCGGACTTGACATAAGAAAGGTGGAACTAGGCGAAAAAGAAATCTCCTTTGATGTCGATGCTTCCTCAAAAAAGATGAAAATCAACGGCCTGCCAGATCAAGAATCGGATATTGAGATCAATATTATCTACGAGGGGAAAGTAACCGAGAAGACTTTGTACGGTATATACAAATCTCGCTACGGCTCTGATTATTTTGTAACGACCGATTTTGAGCCGAACGGAGCTAGGCTCCTCTTCCCATGCGTTGATAATCCGAGTTTCAAGGCAGAGTTCGAGCTCGAGGTGATCACCCAGAAGGGGCTGAAAGTTGTCTCGAATGCCAACCTGAGAAGCGTTCTTGATCTTGACGATGGCAAGAGACTAAAGTACTCATTTGAAAAAACGCCGAGGATGTCCACGTACCTGTTCTATCTCGGGATAGGCAAATTTGATCAGGCATCCCTCCGAGATGACGGCGTGGATTTCAGGATCTCCACAAAGCCCGGTTACGGAGTCAAGGGGAAGTACGCGCTTGATAACGCAGTAAAGTTCCTCAGAAGCTACGAGGAATATTTCTCCATTCCCTATCCCCTATCCAAGCTCGACCTGATCGCACTCCCCGAGTATGCATCAGGCGCGATGGAAAACTGGGGCGCGATAACCTTCAGAGAAGTCCTCTTGCTGATCGATGAGAATAGCAGCGTCTCAAACAGGCGGAGCGTCACCTCAGTATTGGGACACGAAATAGCGCACATGTGGTTTGGCGACCTGGTCACGATGCGCTGGTGGAATGATCTGTGGCTAAATGAAAGTTTTGCAACTTTCATGGAGAACAAGACAACTCAGAAGCTTTACCCTGAGTGGAACGTCTTGAGCGATTTTGTTCAGCAGACGACCGCGGGCGCGTTGCAGAGCGATTCTCTTTCCAGCACTCACCCGATTGACGTCGAGGTCAAAGCTCCCGAAGAGATCAGCCAGATCTTCGATGAAATAAGTTACGGCAAGGGCGCAAGCGTACTTCGGATGATGGAAGCATGGATCGGTCAGGATTCCTTCAGGCGGGGTGTTTCAAAGTATCTGTCTCAGTTCAGGTACTCAAATGCCGAAGGCAAAGATCTCTGGCGACACTTGGAAGAAGCTTCAGGAAAGCCGGTCAGCAAATTAATGGAAGCGTGGGTGAAAAAGCCGGGCTTTCCGCTGGTCAGGGTATCTCTAGATCAGCAGGCCAAAAAGCTCGTGTTCAGTCAAGAAAGGTTCCTTCTGTTGAAGGATGGCAGTAATACCAAGAATGAGAGCAAGTTTAGTGATCCCTGGCCTATTCCGATTTCGTGCAGGATCAACGGAACGGAGCAAGAATTTCTGTTAAAAGACGCCTCATACGAGTCATCACTCGGAGGGGAAGAAATCCTCGAGTTCAAAGTAAATTTGGAGCAAACCGGATTCTACAGAGTACTATACGATCAAAAGCTCTACTCCACAATCAAATTGGAGTTCGAGAGCCTCGGTCCCTTCGACAAGTGGGGGATCACTTCGGATCTATTCGCATTTCTGATTGCTGGCAAAGTAGATCCAGATCAATACTTTGCATTCGCCGAAGATTCAGCGGACGAAACAGAATACCTGATTTGCGACGCGCTGACTACGCAGCTTCAATTTCTTCGTTTTATCTCCCCGGAGAATCCCAAAGTGAAACTAGCCTACCTGAACCACCACAGAGCTCACATGAATCGACTCGGACTGGATTCCAAAGACGGCGAGAAGGATACTGACAAGATCCTCCGTGGCAGGATTGCTATGGGGCTTGCGCTTGAGGACACGAACTTTGCAGAAGAGCTAGCAAAACAATTTTTGATTTATGAGAAGGTCGACCCTAACCTGAGAACTGCGCTCGCTGTTGCCGTTGCCCAGACGAAGGGTGAACAAGGCTTCCAAGATCTCGTAAATAAGATGAAACAGCTAGTTGGGAGCGAGGCCGATGTGATCAAGATCTACTATGGATTGGCTTCTTTTCGCGACCCGAAGTTGGTAGAAAAGACGCTGGATCTATGCATAAGTGGAGAGATTAGCAGGGCGGATTCGCTGTACGCAGTAATTGACGCAGCGCAGAACCCCTACGTACGTGGAACAACCTGGGCCTGGTTCAAGGCCAATTTCCACGTTTTCAGGGAACTGTTCCAAGGGACTCCGTACGTTTCGCAGATCATGCAAGAAGTAATTTCCCGCGCGGGCATTGGAAGAAAAGACGAGGTGAAGAATTATCTCTCAAACACAAAGATCAACGAGGCTGAGAGAGGGATAAGAAAGGGAGTAGAACTCTTGGAGATCTACTCAGACCTAGAGAATAGGCTCGAGGGTCAGCTTTCTCGATGATTTCTCTTCCTATTGCTAGCGCCGACCGGCCCGACCTCTTCGTCTGCTGTTGCGGGAACTGCTTTTCACCTTGCTTGCCACAGAATTCAGCAGGCGCAAGTCCTGTTCCAAGTTGTCCTTGTTTCTCCGTATCAGCGTCATGATGACGTTGAAGTGCCTTGTCTTGAGCCCTCTTCTGACGTATGTGTTCAGTATTTTCTTTTCGTCATTTGTGAATACATATCCTCTCAATTTTTTTCACCTAAAGCAGCTCCTAGCCCATTGATACTAGAATATAAATGCTACTCTAGGAAGCAAAACCGTTCATACAGTGGTGTTAGTTGCAAGCATGATAACTATAGTGAGGATATTTCTAGCACTCTTGAGCTTATCCCCTTTTTGGCTGCAAAAACACTTTATTCCCGTATTGCCGTGGCTGATTCGGAAAAGAGATGTCCCTCTCCGACGCCACTCCAACGCTCCAACAAACAATTTCCGAAGCTTGCGGGCGAGCACAAAACTCATCTCCTTCCTCGGGGGCTTTGATCAGGCTCGAAAAGGGAGACTATGCGATTCAAATGATTCGAATTCCAAAGAATTCGAGTGTAACGTTGTTTTCAAAGGACAGAGTACGGCTATTGTATCTAGGAAAGAGGAACAGGCCGATGTTTATCCTTGAAGAAAAGTCCAAGCTCACCTTGCGGGAAAAGCTTGAAATTTACTACAATACGAACAACGTCCAAGAAGTTATGAACCTCATGATTAGAAAGTCGCCTCTGGACAGCGGCGTGGATATTTTAAAGGGAGTAAAGGTATCTCTATTTTCTCAAAAAAACTAGAATGGGAATCCAGCAGCAATTTATCGAAAGTCAGCCGCATCTTTTCTTATGCCCCTCAACGCAACCTCATGGGTTTGATAAGCCTGCTTCCGAACTGAAACTTTTCCGATTCTGAAGTTGGAATGAGGAGCCTGGCGGAAATCTTTCCTCCACGAGTTTTTCGCCCCGACGATTGACGATTTCTCCGGTGCTCTAGCATGTATGTACCCATTACGTCGAAATCTGGTGTGTATTCAGCCAGTCAGCCAGCCAGCCAGCCTCGCATCCAATCCACTTAAAATCAGGAATCGCACGTGATTTCGATGAATGCAATTTTTGGAAAACGGAGAAGTTTTTGAATTCGACTTTAGATCATCACATAAATCATGGTGTTTCGATACCCGGTAAAAACATCATATGCCCACATGCAGGAAGTACATGTCTTATTCGATAAAGTTAGGGGTTCAACGCCCGCAAGTATTCGTGTATGGGTTGGCGAAGCGCATGCCTACGGAATATGACAACGACCTTTCTTGGTCGTTGATTGATATCCAAAGAAGGATAGGAAGCGAATGACTTTCGAGATATCACTCGTCATGCGCAAGATCAACGCGGACAAGGAGTTTGTTTTTGACTGGTGGACTGATTTATCGCCTGAGGACGCCACTCTTGTGACACCTCTGAAGAGCAGACAGATCATTTCAAAGACGCCTAACTTGATACTGCTCCGAGACGAGGAAGAGATGTACTTCAGGAGAATGTCGTTCGACGTGAAGGTTACATTGGAGAGGCCTGAAAGATGGATCTCAGAATACGATGGGAAGCAAGCACGAGCAAGATCAGAGTACGTCCTGACATCAGAGAGCGATGGGACGACCACACTTTCATATCGCTCAACGATCAAGCCCAAGGGACTCTTCACCAAAGTTTTCTCGCCGCTTGTGAAGGTCTTTGTCAAGCGCGTTTTCGCTGGAGAGATGAAGACCTTCGTTAGTGCTCTTGAAGCAGATTACAGGACAAGCAAAGACAAAGTCAGGTAGAAATGCAAGCGGAAAGAGATTTTGAAGTTAACTTACAACCTGTTTCTTCATGGTCAAGCCCATCTATTTGATCATTTGCTAGCATAAGGTAGACACATATCAATAGAACCGCATCATCTGAGTTGCATTCAGGAGACGCCTGGAACAGCGAGATGCGACGCTCGGTTATTCACCGTCTATAAATGATGTCTTTGATTCCAATGGATCATTGAAACGCGTTCCGTTGATTCATATGCTAATCATCATCCACTCAAGTAATTCCTTCATGAAACAATTTTTTGCGCAAAAAACGACGACAGTAGTAGTAGAAGTTGAAGTAAAGTGCATGCTTTCTGCCTCTCTTAAGACGTTTATCTTGATACAATGCTGATAATGAGGAATGCCAATAATTGCGCACACAAACAAAAAAGGGAGGCGACGCACGTGGGCAGGAAGAAGGGAAGCCTGAAAGAAACCTTGAGCTACGCGATGCACAAGGATGATCCTACTCTATTCTCGGTGAACTACCGCGACAGAGATGCGATCAAAACTGAAACATTGAGTAATTTCATGGCCGGCGAGGAGTTTTACGATATTCCGATTACCAGGATAGTTGAAATAATACGCGACGGCAAGGTTGTATGGGAGAGAGGCCAAAAACAGGTTAAAGTGAAGAGATTACCTTGTTAGCACTGAAGATGATTTGTCATCAGGAACTTCTTCGAAATCATAGAGTGATTCGTTCAGGGTATAATTGACGTTCACAAATTTCGTGTTTAGATCCTTCATCTCATCCAGCAGGCTAGTCCTAGTCAGATCCTCTATGTAGAGTGTCCTCTGGATCTTGAGCCAGTTCTCTGCTGCAAAATCTTCTTGGAGCAAGAAGAGATACTCGCTTTTGTCCAGCGTAGAAAAAAGCGAGCGAAATAGTGATTTTCTGTCTTCTTCGCTGATCCTTCCCAATTTGTATAATTGATCCTCTCCAGGCTCAAGGATTCCCTGAACTGCCAGAACTCCCTTTCTTACCTTGGACTCTTGAATGTGGATCGCCACGTTCTTGAGATTGGCTTGCAAATGAAAAAAGGAGTTCAAGTCAGGAGTTTGGCTGAATGATATCCCTTCATCGTCAAGCCACTCCTCAATCTTTTCTTTGAGCAAAAGATGGTCGTCGTCTGACATTCTCAAATCTCAAACCTCTTCTTATGTTAGAAAAAGTATTTGGTGAAAAAAGATCAAAGGCTTTGTCGCAGGCGCTAGATTTTCTCCCATAATCTACGCCCGTCTAGTAAAAATTCTGATTGGCATATCTGGCCACTTTTGTTCCTTCTGGATGGTACGGTAATGAATCCTACTCCTTTTTGAGCTGGCGCTTGTTTCTCCAAAGCAATCTGAAGTCTTTTGAAATTTTAATGAATTCCTTCACACTCTGCCACAGATGTGATTGAGAGTTATTTCTCCACGGTGGGCAAAAAACCTCTCAAAGAAATCGAGTTTGTTTCCATAGAGAAGATGCTTCTCTGTTTCCACACATTTCCATCCAGAATAGTATAGATATATATGAGCCAGAAAACAAAATTGAGGCTTATCATGTGCGGAATAATCGCCTACTCTGGAGAAGAGCAGGCGGCGCCGATTCTCCTTGAAGGACTCAAAAGGCTCGAGTACAGAGGATACGACTCTGCGGGCATTTTGACTATTGATTCGAAATCAGAATTTGAGCTAAAAAAAGACATTGGCAAAGTAGCTGAAATCGATCAAAAAATAAACCTTGGAGAGCTTGACGGAACTATCGGGATCGCGCATACTCGCTGGGCGACCCACGGAGGAGTAACGCCGGCAAACGCACATCCGCACGTTTCAAATAACAAGAGAATTGCTGCCATCCACAACGGAATAGTCGAGAATTACAAAGACCTCAAAGCAAAACTCGTTTCCGAAGGATTTGAGTTTTACAGCGAAACGGATACCGAGGTCGTTCCGAATCTAGTCGAGTACTGGATGCGAATAAGGAAACAAGATTTTCTGCATGCAGTTTTGAACACATTCCAGTCGCTCGAGGGAAATTTTGCGCTTGTCGTGCTGGACAGGGACTCGAAGATGATAGTGGGAGCAAAAAACGGCTCGCCCTTGGTTTTGGGAGTCGGACAAAGGAAGAAAGGCGACGACGAATTCTTCTTCCTTGCGAGCGACATACCCGCATTTCTTGATAGGACCAAAGACGTGGTTTACCTCTACGATGGCGACACCGTGATCCTTTACCCGCCGACGCAGAAGAGCAACAAGAGGCACTATGAGATACTCGATTTTAGAACCGGAAAGCTCGTGAAGAGGCCGATTCAGAGCGTTTCTTGGGACATTGAACACGCCGCCAAGGGCGAATTTGACCACTTCATGCTGAAGGAGATTGCAGAACAGGTCGAGACAATCCAAAGAGCTTCCGCGCAGGACAGGGAAAGAATCGAGGACATTACCCAGAGAATCAGGACGGCAAAGGGGGTATTCCTGATTGGATGTGGTTCGTCATATCACGCATGCCTTTCTGCGAGTTATTTGTTTTCTAAGCTTGCTTCATTCCACATCAACGCGGTGCTAGCCAGTGAATTTTCCGCTTACGAGGATTTTCTAAAACAAGATACGCTGGTCATTGCGGTGACTCAGAGCGGGGAAACAATAGATGTGCTGGACGCAATAAAGACTGCAAAGCAGAAGGGTTGCCAGATAGTCTCGATAGTCAATGTGATGGGTTCTTCGGCGACGCAGTTTGCTGACGCTTCGATATTTTTGAATGCGGGGCCAGAGGTCTCTGTGCTTTCGACGAAAACCTATACAGCTCAGCTCGCCGTGCTCAGTTTGCTTGCATACTCCGTTGCTGGCAAGTACGACGAGGGGCAAAAGAGGCTCAAGTATCTTTGGAACATCGTTTACAACCTGACTGCGGCGACCATGAGAAATAGGATCAGGGAGCTCTCTGACAAGCTGTCCTCAGATGACCACATTTTCGTCCTTGGACGGGGGTCGCTCTATGCAACGGCTCTTGAAGCAGCTCTGAAGATCAAAGAAGTTTCCTACATCCACTCTGAAGCTTTTGCTGGTGGGGAGCTGAAACACGGCCCGATTTCACTCATAGGGCGCGGCACGCCATGCCTTGTGTTCGTGTCTAAGGATACCGAGAGCAAGATCTTGTCAAACGCGATAGAGGTCAAGAGCCGCGGAGGCTATTTGATCGGCGTCGGCCCGACCCCAATAGACGCTTTTGATTTTTTCATCAAAGTTCCCGAGAACGAGGAACTGAATCCAATCTGCCAGATCATACCGGTCCAGATCCTCGCATACCAGCTGGCCGTCATACTGGGGCACGACCCTGACAGGCCGAGAAACCTGGCAAAGAGCGTGACTGTTCGCTAGCGAAAGTTGCGAGAATCCATAAGCCGGAAAAAAAGTCTCAGATTGTCCTTCTCAGCTTAGCTTTACAAGCTGCTGGCTCTCTGCCGCGGGAGAGATCGAAACCGCAGTTCCGAACGCAATGATTTCATCCATCGTTCCACCGATCTCTGTAGAGTCAAACATCACGCTGATGACGGCATTCGCGCCAAGAGTCTGCGCATGCTCCATCAGCCTGTCCAGAGCCTGCTGCCTTGCCTGGTGAGCCATCTCTGTATACTCTTTGATTTCGCCGCCTGCAATCGTCCTTAGTCCAGCGATGATATTTCCGCCGACCCCTCTTGACCTCACCGTGATTCCATACACCATGCCG
>JBOGRL010000325.1:0-4793 GCA_050749505.1 Nitrososphaerales archaeon | reverse complement strand
GGTCACGGCGGCAGGCGCCGGCGCCCCGAACGTGGCGATTACGCAATCGGCGTCCGGCGCCGGCCCGGTCGGCGCCCCGCTGACTTACACGGTCACGCCGGCGAACGGCGCCGCCGCTCCCATCAGCAACGTTTGGATCATCGACCCGCTGGGGCCGAACGAAGCATTTCTCTCCGCTTCGGACACGGCCGGCACGACCTTTACTTAGGTAATAATATACCTGTCTCAGCTACCCTAGCGGGTGGTTGCTGGCTGGAGCGGTGTTCGAGCCGCCCGAGGAGCGCCAGCGAGCACTTTCGTGCTCGCTTTGGAGCGAGCGCCGCCATAATATCCACCTCTGCCGCCCATCCCGCATCCTCCTCCACCGCAAGCCATCGCTGGCAGCGGGATGGAGCAGCCCAGTACACCGGCTACTATGCACGTCAAAAAGAACTTTCGCATCGTCATCTCCTTCACAACTTAGGTCGTTAAGAAAAAAGGCCCTGATCTCCATTCTGCCATTCGCCGAAGAACGGCACAAGCAAGGCTGAGCCGGGCTCTCTTGACCGATTCAGCAATTCGGAGTAGAGTTTTGGCATGCAGACGTTCCGCAAGGCAATCACGATTTTGACCCTGTTGGCGGTGGCGACCAATTCAGCCGCCGCTAGCTTCCGCCCTTGCTGCTGCACCGAACGAAAAGAAAAGCCGAAGCATGAATGCTGCCCCAAAGCCGAAGCCACCGCCAAAATTCAGCGAGACTCTTGCTGTGCTTTGAAGAAGAAGGTAGCTCACTGCATGACAATTTCGGTGAAGCCATGTTGCTGCATCAAATCACTCCCTGCCACGCCACCAGCACGGGAAAGTGTGGCTTCTCGTCCACTGCCACCGATTGAAAATGCCCTGATCGGTGATGTTCTGATGCTGGCGGATTTCCCGCCTGCCAAACAGCGTATTTGGGCTAGTCAGCCGGGACTGCTCATTCCCGCTGCGCCACCAATTTCTGCTCTCTACTGCATTTGGCTGGAATGATTGCCGATAGATTGCCCGTCTATCTGTGATCTTTTCAACAATTTCAGTAAGGAGTTTAACATGAAGCGTTTCTCGCTCGTGGCGCTGCTTTTGGTAGTCGCCACCCTCGTGGTCTACTCGTTTGCCTCGGCGAAGAGTTCGACCGTTACAACCAAAGCCTCCTGCGGCTGCATGGACTGCAATTGCCCCGATTGTGACGGGGTAAGTTGCTCGTGCGATGTCTGTGACTGCGGAAGTTGCGGATGCAGCCCAGCGGCACAGCCTGCATCGCAGTGCTGCGAACTCAAGGCTCATACCAAGGCAGCCGGTTGCGGTTGCGTGGTGTGCAAATGCCCTGACTGCGACGGCGTAACCTGCTCTTGCGATAGCTGCGAGTGCGAAGGTTGCGGTTGCTCGTTGTAACCCCTCTTTCTTTGCCACGGGGCTGCCAAATGGCAGCCCCGTGGCTCTTTTCTCTCACCGAAGGGAGGCGACTTTTATGAAACGACGTGAATTTGGAATCGCAGGTGTATCCGCATTGGCACTAACGGCACTGGAAGGTTCGGCATTCGCCCAACGTGGGGCGAAACATGCGCATCATGCCGCTCATGGGGAGAAATTCGAGTCCTGTGCCAAGGCGTGCTCCGACTGTCAGCGGGAATGCGATAGCTGCTCGACCCACTGTGCCGATCTGCTCGAAGACGGCAAGAAAGAGCATGTGGCGACCTTGATGAGTTGCCAAGACTGTGCCGACGTTTGTGCGGCGGCGTCCCAGATCGTAGCCCGAGGTGGACCGTTCTCCGAGGAAATCTGCAAAGCGTGCGCAGATGTGTGCGCTGGTTGCGCCGAGGCATGCGAGAAAGTTACCCACGACGAGCACATGAAGAAGTGTGCTCAGGAATGCCGCAAATGCGAAAAGGCTTGCCGAGCTATGATCGCTTAAGCGGTTGAGTCGCCAAAAACGAAAAAGGGCGACTGACTTGCCGCCCTTTTTCGTGGTCTTGACCAACTAACGACCGTTGCCGCATATTGCCCTTAACTTTATCCATGGAGGACATTATGACGGCACACAGCCTGATTATGAGCTTACACAATATGGTTCGGGGCGCAACCACCGAGGAATCCATGTGGATGCTCTTCGTGTTGTCGGGACTGGAATAAGCCAGTCTTGACCGTTGGTGATGCCCCGGCTCACTCCGGTGATTCGGTGGCCTCTCCCAACTTAGCTTGTGGAAAAGCCAGCCCGCTTGGACAACAGAGTGTTGCATCTGCCAAGTGGGCGACTTTTTTATATATGAGTGGGTCGCTCGTTTTTTCACTGCGATCAATAATGACGCATGGCGATCAGGCTTTCCAGATCGTCCACATCATTCGGCAGAAACCGTGCGACTAACTGCCGAGTCACGTTCAAGTCGGCGTCACTCATTCTTCCCAAGACGCCTAGCACGTCGGTCTCGTCCTGCGAACCACGGGAATCCCACAACTTGCTGATGACCAAATACGGACCACTGACCATTGGACCGTGCGGGGTCGAGATCGGGTTGGCAATGGCAGGCGCAACCCACGGTTGATTGGGGCAAACCAAGTCAATCCGCAATCCTGCTGGGGTTGTGCCGCTGTAGCCGCCCGTCCTGAGTGGCGCAACTTGCTGGAGTTGCAGTTGGTTGATGGCGTTTTGCACGTTTTCTGAAGCGACCAAAATGTCTACGTCGTCTGTCATTCGAGGCCGCCCGTGGAACGTCACAGCATGACCGCCGATGATCGCATGAGGCACGGTTAGCCCTTGAAGCGCCGAGCCTATGTTTTCCATAACAACAAATCGGTGTGTAAGCAGGTTTTGTCGCTTGGTTTCGCTCACGACTTCGGGGACTGGTTGTCGCTTCTCTGCTCGACGTTTGAGGTATTCCCGAAAACTGTATCTGTTTGCTCTCTGTTCGTGGTTCATTGGGCTTCTTCCTTAGCTGTATCTACGTCAGCAATCAGCGATTCTTGCCTTTCACCGCCTGATGCTTTGAAAGGCAGCGAACGGGTCGCCCCGCTTCTTCCAAGACACGGCGAGAGTCTCGGCGTAAACACTGCCGCACCCACGCCGACACAGCAACGCCCAATATCTCAGCGGCTTCCTTGAAGTCCTCCTTCTCGTCCATGTCGATTCGCACTTCCAAGTATTCCGCCCTAGTGCGTTCCTGCCGAGGGCGACTACGGGTTGCGTTCTTCTGCTTGCTCATGCCTCCATTGTACGGTCAACGATGGGATGCGTCAACCACTGGCGAAGCCAGAATAATCGTCGCAGGTGCTTTACATGTGCCGCCAATGTCCGTACAATGAAGGACGAATTGAAAGGAAAGATCACATGGAAACCCACGTACCACAAACCCTACAACAGGCGGTCCTCTACTTCGCCGATCCGAACAACTGCCTCGAATTCATCAAAATGCTTCGCTGGCCAAACGGCGTCACCTGCCCCAAGTGCGGCTGCCAGCGCTGCACCTACATCAAGAGTCGCCAGCTTTTCATCTGCCGCCAGTGCAAGAAGAACTTCAGCCTCAAGGTCGGGACGATCTTCGAGAAAAGCCAAATCCCTTTGGATAAATGGCTGCTGACCATGTGGCTCGTCTGCAACTGCAAGAACGGCATCAGTTCGTGGGAGGTCGCCCGTGACATTGGCGTCACCCAAAAGACGGCATGGTTCATGTGCCATCGCATCAGGACTGCCATGCACTGCGGCTCGTTTGAGAAGATGACGGGAACGGTCGAGGCGGACGAGACTTTCATCGGTGGCAAAGCTCGAAACATGCACAAGGGCAAGCGGAAGGTTCGTGGCAGTGGCGTAGTCGGCAAGTCGGTCGTCATGGGCCTGCTAGATCGCCACGGTGAAGTTAGGGTTCGGCATATCAAAGGAACAAAGAAGCGACAGATCGAAGCTCAGGTCAAAGAGCATGTCGAACCGGGATCGGAATTGTTCACCGACTCGCTCGCTTCCTACACGGGTTTGTCGAAGGAATACGTTCACGCTTTCGTGAACCATGCCGAGAAGTACGTGGATGGTCGAGTTCACACGAATGGTCTGGAGAATTTCTGGTCGCTCTTGAAGCGAGGATTGAAGGGCACATACGTCTGCGTCCAGCCCTTCCATCTGTTTCGATATCTGGACGAAGAAGCTTTTCGCTTCAACAAACGGGATCGGGGCGACCAGCAGCGATTCATCGAGGGAATGGCGGGCACGGTTGGCAAGCGGCTGACCTACCGCCATCTGATCGACCGGGATGAAGTTGATCCGCTAGAATCGAAACGTGGTCCGAAGCGACCCAACGTAAAGAAGGACGAATCGCTGGACGATTTGGTTGCCGAAATCATCGGTTCATTCCCAACGCCCGAAGAATTCGAGCGCCTCAGCGGCCCTGAAAACGGTAAAGTGGTGGCTGACGAAATTTGACTGCCGACACTCTTTTACAGGGCGATGAAAATGGAAAAACACATGACGGTCGCTTGGGCTGACCTGACGACGCTACGGATTACTTGCAAATCTTGCTCAACCGTCTTCGAGGTTGATATGGCCAAGATGGAGAGCAAGCTCGTGGACAGCACCGCTTGCCCGGTTTGCAAAAGCTCGTGGTTGCTGGCACTCGGTCAAGGCAACCACGAGAACATGCTGATGAAGCTGGTCTTTTTGCATCGTGGTCTCGCCAAGACTAGCAACCAGTTTGATGTCGAATTCGTTGTGCCCGTCAAAGAGTAATCTCGTTTATTCTTGCGCTCTCCCGCTTCATCTGCTAGAATTGCGCTGATGCAGGAGGGAACGATGC
>JBOGRL010000324.1:0-7451 GCA_050749505.1 Nitrososphaerales archaeon | reverse complement strand
ATACCAAGCTTCCACAGTGGAATCCAGATCGATACCGAAAATTATTCGACGCCATCCTGCAGGATGAAAATTGCGATGTGGTTGTTGCTTATAGCCTAGGAAGCAACACGGCTCCTCGGGATGAATTCCTGAAGGTTGCAGAAGATTCCGTCGAGAAGAATGGGAAGAAGCCAATAGTTGTTTTCACCAGATTGTCTGAAACAATTCGTTACCAGGCCACTACGATTCCGATAATTGCGGAGATCGAGAATGCCTTCAAGGCAATATATGCTTTGAATCGATACTCTCGCTTTGCTGAGAAGAAAACAACAGATTTGCCGGCAGTGAATTTACCGAATAAGCAAGCAGCTTCAGAAATAATTGCAAGAATAAGGAGCAGGAGTCACTATCTCACCGAATACGAGTCCAAGCAAGTGCTCAGTGCTTACGGATTTGAAGTTACGCGAGAAGAGTTGGCAGAGTCTTTGGATGATGCATTGTCTGCCGCGAAACGAATAGGTTATCCAGTTGCCCTAAAGGTTCAGTCGTCTGAAATTGTGCACAAAAGCGATGACGGTATGGTAAGGTTGAACATTCGAGACGAAGAGGACCTTGCTATTTCGTACACTGCGATGCTGAACGAAGCAAGGAGAAAGTTTCCGAACGCGAGCATTCAGGGGATTATTGTTGAGGAAATGGTCAGGGGTGGAGTAGAAACCATGCTGGGGATGAAATATTACGCGAACTGTGGTTCTGCAATAATTTTCGGAATGGGCGGTATCTATGCGGAAGTATTCAGAGATTTTTCACTAAAAGCCCTGCCGCTCAAAGCTGAAGACGTTGAGGATATGCTGGAAGAAACCAGGATACACAAAATCCTCAAAGGAATTCGAGGACGACCAGCATCCGACGTCCAGAGCCTAACGCTTGATATAAGGCGAATGGTTGCTCTTTGCCAAGACTTCGGGAGCACTCTGTCTGAAATCGATGTAAACCCCTTGGTGATATTTGAGGAAGGAAAGGGAACTAAAGTACTTGATGCTCGCATGGTCACGAACTGATAGAACGCGCGCAATATTTTTCGTTTTTGAGGATAGCTGAAATTCATCCTGAACGAAAAAGAGGCAGCGGCTAGTTCTCCCCCCTTTTTGCATCTTTTGAATGACCTCTTCTCGTAATCTTAAAAATGTTTTTTTTGCCTGATTGATTGTCGCCAAGTTCTTTCATCACAAGAGCAAAAAAAAGTTAAGCTTCTTCAGGCCAAGGTCATTTTTTACCTGGTCGGGCCCAGCAAACACGCTCTTTGTTGAGGTAGCGTTCCGAGAATCATCTTGCCTGCCCGTTGTACTGAATTAGGGCAAATAATACCCTAGCACCAGTTTCTATCCCAAAATAAACGGGCACTCCTTGATCTTGGAGGAATTTGATTGGAGGAATGACGTTTGATGCTGAAGTCAACCAGACTACGATGATTGTCTTCCCAAATCTCTGAGAGTTCAGAACACCTTCGGCGTAAATCTGTCCGAGCCTTGGTGAGCGCCCCGGAATCACTACCATCGCTGCGTCGATTTCGGACGAAGAAACGATTTTCTCTACAGTCTTACCTAGAAGATCAGGGAAATTCATGATATTTGCAGACAGATCAACGGGGTTTACAGGGCTCGCAAGTGGAAGGAGATCCAAGATCTCCTTCTGTAGCGCCGACGATAAAATCGGGACCTCCAATCCTCTCTTGGCTAACTCGTCTGCAAGAATGACATTTGCAGCGCCTGAACCTGAGATGACAGCCACACGAGAACCGCGGGGCAGCGGCTGCATAGAAACCGCCTTTGCTATTTCAAATGTGTCGTTCAGCTCCTCGGCCCTGATCACTCCGTACTGTCTTGCGAAGGCGTTGAACACGGCATCATCAACCGCCATGGCGCTCGTATGAGACCTGGCAGCGACCCTTCCTTCAGAAGTAGACCCCGACTTGAAGACTATCAGAGGTTTTCCATACTTCCTTGCCCTGATTGCTGCTTCTTTCAACTTTGAGCCGTTCCTTATGCTTTCCACATAGGCAGCTATCACTTTGGTGTCGTTGTCGTCAACAAAATAATCTACTGCGTCAGTCCATTCCAGATCAGCTTCATTTCCAGTAGAAAGCCACGCGCTGATCTTGATGCCGGAGTCAAGCGCGTTTGAGACTAGTGCCGTTCCCAAAGCGCCGCTCTGCGTAATGAACCCAATGCTCCCCGGTTCAAGATCGTAATCTTCCGCGAGCGTCGAAAAGTAGCCGTACAATCTAGTCGACGGCTTCACCACTCCGATGAGATTGGGCCCGAAGAACCTGATCTTCCCACGCCTAGCGTTCGCAACTAGTTTGTGTTGCAACTCCTTTCCCTGCTGTCCGCTTTCAGCAAAGCCGCCAGCGTAGACAAGAGCAGATTTCACTCCCTTGTCTGAACATTCTTGCATCGCCCTCACGGCGGACTCAGGCGAAAGCGCAATGAAAGCGACATCAACCGGCTCGGGTATGTCACCAATTGAAGTGAACGATTTCAATTCAGAAATAGAATCGGAGCTCGGGTTCACAACGAATACCTTACCTTGAAACCTGTGGCTCAGGATCCGTGAGAGGAGGATCCCTCCTATCTTGTGTGGATCTTTTGATGCTCCCACAACTGCCACAGAACTTGGTTCCAGTAGCGTGCGAATAGCTTCACCAGAAAGAACGCTGCTAGATTCCTGCGCTTGTGGACTGCTCGCGCCGCTGTTTTTTTCTTCCTTCAGGACGACTCTGGCGTCAACCGCAACCGCACCCTTTCCATCAGATTGAACGATCAATGGATTGATCTCGACTTCCTGAACGAGATCGAAATTCTGAACAAGAAACTCGACTGCCCTAATGCAGAAGTCAATCGATGCAAGATCCGATTTTGGGCTCCCCCTGAACCCGTCAAGTACCCGAAACCCCTTGATGCCACGAATCGTCCTCTGGACGTCAACCTGCGAGAGTGGACAGATTGCTATAGCTACGTCTCTGAGCAGCTCGGCCAGCACTCCCCCCATTCCAAACATCACAAGGGGACCAAAGCATTCGTCTCTCTTTGCTCCCACAATCACTTCGGTTCCGGCGCACTGGGATTGAATTGAGACCTTCTCGAGTTGGATCTGTTGAGCAGAACGGCTAGCGTTGTTCACAATTGTTGCGTAGGCTTGAGCCACATCTTCAGGCTTCCTGAGCCCAACGATCACTCCTCCGAGATCGCTCTTGTGCACGCCTTCGTGGGACACTAGTTTCATTACTACCGGGTAACCAATTCGCTCAGCCGCACTTGTCGCTTCCTGCTGTGAGGAAACCACCACTTCATCAGGAACGGACAGGCCCAGTAGTTTCAACACTTTCTTTGATTCAGATTCGCTCAGAGAGTTGCGCTTTTGCTGGGTGGCACTCTTGAAGATCGAGTTAATGTTTTCGACGACGCTTGAGGAAGAAAAATCGCTTGACGCCATTTTTTGAATTGTAGGTTGCCGATTCGTTAGATATTTATATTTATGTCAGGTGCGATTCTCGGGAACACTCCGTGACAGAGTACAATACCTTGAAGGTTAGGATGATCGGAAACCTATGCGAGATCGCTCTAAACCGGCCAGAAAAGATGAATGCCATCAATACGAAAATGAGGCTGGAATTAAGTTCCGTTGTTTCTGAGGTTTCTTCCGACAAGAACGCGCGAGTAATAATCCTGAAGGGGATCGGCAAGGCATTTTCCGCAGGAGCTGACGTTTCAGAGTTCATAGGCAGAAAGAGCGGAAATGCGGCGAGCTCGACCATCATGAGGAATTTACTAAGGTCGCTTGAGAACGCCCCTCAACCGACCATCGCACAAATCTCCGGCTACGCTCTCGGCGGGGGACTTGAACTCGCGATGTCCTGTGATCTGAGAATCGCATCCCAGGATGCGGAGATGGGTTTGACCGAAGTCAATCTTGGCATGATAGCAGGCGCGGGAGGAACACAGAGGCTGCCGAGGATCGTGGGCGTTCCCAAGGCTAAAGAATTAGTGTTCCTCGGAAGCAGAATCTCTGCTTCAGAAGCGGAAAAAATAGGTCTGGTTCACCACGTGGTCCCCTCCGACCAGCTTGAAGATTACGTAAGAAACCTTGCCGAGAAGATCTCTGAAAAAGCGCCCATTGCACTTGCCGCGGCAAAAGCTGCCATGAACAAAGTCTGGGAATCAACGGATCTAGATTCAGGACTCTTGTGGGAAAGGAGCATGTCAGATCTGTGCGCCGAGACCCAAGACAGGCAGGAGGGGCTTGTTGCATTTTCAGAAAAGCGCAAGCCAAACTTCAAGGGTGTTTGAATCTTTTTGTCGAAACCCAAGATCGCAATAGTTGGATATGGCGAGACCCCGTTCTCCAGGGGTAGCGCGGAGCGTGGAGAGCTTAGACTCTCCTCATTCCAATACATAGCCTGGGCTGCAGAGCTGGCTTTGAAAAGCGCTGGACTATCAAAGGAGGACTTGGACAACCAGGGACTCGCGGTGGGCAGGCTATTCAGCTCCGGGGTTTTCTGGGGGGGTGAGGTCGCAGAAACGTTGGGGATTACTCCGAAACTGATAATCAACGGCGATCACGGTGGCGCAAGCGGTGTTGCAATGCTGACCCAGGCCGGGTTTGCCCTAAGTGCGGGGTACGTTGACTATGTACTTTGCGTCACTGGCGACTCCCCTCTTTTTCAATACGCAATTCGCGGAACCTCTGAAGCTGAAGGTCACAGGCGAGATTTTGAGAGACCATTTGGTCTCATGGGCCCGAACAGCATCTTCTCGATGGTTTACAGGAGACACCAGTTGCAGTACGGCACGAAACCAGAACATACAGGTACGATCGCAGTTGTCCAGCGCAAGCACGCAAATTTGAACCCCGGCGCATACTTTTACAAAAAACCTCTCACGATGGAAGAGTACCTTCAATCCAGGATGATCGCCGAGCCGCTCCGGCTGCTCGATTGCGTCATGCCAGTCAACGGAGGCGGCGCGTTCATAGTTACCACGGCGGAAAAGGCGTCAAAGTTTACAGACAAGCCCGTCTACCTGCTTGGGACAGGTGAGTGCGATAATTATTACCATGGAAGCATAGAGCATCCTGACATTACATTCACGGGCATAAGCATTGCAGCGCGCAGGGCATTTGAAATGGCTGGACTCGAGCCGAAGGACATGAATTTCTTCCAGCCCTACGACGACTACACGATTGCGGTACTGATGCAGCTTGAAGACGCGGGCTTTTGCGAGAAGGGAAAGAGCGGTGAATTTGTTCAAAAGGTTGACATTTCGTATGACGGGGAGCTACCCGTGAATACTGGCGGCGGACAGATATCAAGCGGACAGCCGGGGCTGGCGGGAGGAATGGTCAATATCCTGGAAGGAATAAGACAGCTGAGAGGCGAGGGCGGACAACGTCAGGTGAAGGGTTGCAAGGCAGGCATGGTCACGGGCATTGGAATGCTTCAGTACGGAAGAAACGTTGGCTACAACAACGCCCTGATTCTTGGTTCGGAGGTTTAGGATAGCATTGTCCGATACGATGGCACGCATTGCAAAGAGAATGGTAGAACACAACGAAAGTGTCCCCAGAGAATACAGCAAGCCGCTTCCGATTCTGACTCCGCTGACGGAACCGTTCTGGAATCTTACGACCAAGCACGTTCTTGCATTGCAGGCGTGCAAAAAGTGCGCGACATACAACTGGTATCCGAGGCCCTGGTGCGTAAAGTGTGGCTCGCGAGAACTTGACTGGAAACAGGTCAGCGGCCTCGGCACGGTCTACTCATTTACCAATGTGTACCAGGTGGTTCAAAACAGTCCGGGGTTTGAGGGCGAGTTGCCTTTTACTCTTGCGACAGTTGAGCTGGATGAAGGCCCGAGGATTGTCGCCCAGCTGGCAGGAATCAAAATCGAAGAAGTGAAGATAGGAATGAGGGTGAAAGCTACATTCATCGATGCCACGGAAAAGATATCAATACTCAAATTCAGTCCTGTCTAGATGCGCGATGCAATAATGCCAAGAATCTCTCCACTCAATAACGAGCCGTAGATTCCACATTTCATGCGGCGCGACCTTCCTGGGTGTTGAATTACAATAGTCCTTCAGTTTCGAACTCAATCCTAAATGTGATTGACAGGGATCATGTGTCCAATGTAGCAGGTGCGAACAGTTCGTCCACAGTTGCCTTACGAGACCTATACCCCTGTTCATACACATAATTTATTACGGCATCAATTAGCTTCTTGTTTGCTTTTACGCCATAGGGATAAGGGTCGTCCCCAAAAGTATCATTCAATTCTTGGTACAAACTATCCAGCCACACAAAATTTGTAGGTTCCCTCGTCAAGGATGCCGTCTTTTTGTAGCTCAGCTGCTTTGCTTTCTGAAAAGAGTCAAATAAACTCGCTGCAACCCAAGGATATTCTTTGAGAATTTCATTTCTTATGACAATTACATGATTTGCCGGAAATAAACCAGTCTTCTTGTAAAATCGTATTGCTTCAGCCTTCGGATCAGCAAAAAGCGGTTTTATTCTTTCTTTGCCGAATTTTGCTTCCGCCACTTCGATTCTATCCAGCCACCTTCTGCCCACTCCTACATTAGTTAGCAGTGCGTCTATCTTTCCTTCAAAAAGCATGGTCACCAAATCAGAATTCTCTGGCATAGACTTCACAACGACATCCGCGGGTGGCTTGAATCCCAAAACATCCGCCACCCTCTCACCTATCCTCCTTTCTTCGACCCATTCAACATCTGATGGTTTGACCCCGAACTCATGTTGAAGGATACCCCTAGCCCAAAAGGGAGCGCCTATCGCATACTCGGTTAACCCAACTCTTTTGCCCCTTAGATCGGCTGGTTCTGCTATCCCGGATTGACAGTTAACTGCGAATTTTGTATGGAAAAATACTCTCATAGGAAAAACAGGGATGGCAGTGAGGTTTGCTTTATCTCGTGAAAGTTTCGTCAAAATGTAATCGTCGATTGCTAACTCTGCCGTGTCAAACTCTGGTTGGACGAACATCGTCCTAAATGGATGATTCATGACGCTTCCATGAAAGCTGGGAGTTACATATGTCAAGTCAATGCCTTCTGGCATGACTTCGCCGGTCGATAATGCTTCAGTTCTATCATACTTGTAACAAGCGAGACTTAGCCTGATCGGTGACACGTCAGGTATTCGGCACCCAATCTTCTTTAAAAAGCTGATAGGATGAAGCGAGTACATCCAACCGGAGTCTAACTCTCAGTAGTGTCTGTATGCAATCTCAAAGCCCAAGTTCACTCGTTCAACTTCTTTGAAGGAGTTTTTTTGAGATCTGGATACTGATAATTCAAGAGCTGCCTGCATGAGACACCTTCGGAATTGCCTGATCATCCGAAGTTGAGCCTTGGCCCAAGAGGAGCATTCAATTGAGATTCAGTTAACATAACCA
>JBOGRL010000323.1:0-2419 GCA_050749505.1 Nitrososphaerales archaeon | reverse complement strand
CGAGTTCCTTTATGCTCTGAACCGCGTGTTTAGCAGGAAGTGTCGCAATTATTATATCAGATTTCTTCGCAACTTCCTCATTGGTAGCGGGCACGAGCTTGTCCTTTAGGTACTCTCTTCCTGCTTTGTTCGATTGCAGTTCCTTTATGGTATGTTCAGCCTTTTGTTTTTCTCTCGACCCGAGCAAAACTTTGTCGTAGTTTCGCGCGAGATGGATTACAAGCGCCTTGCCCAAATCGCCCGTTCCGCCTAGAAACCCTAGCTGAGTCACTCCCAGATCCACTTTGTAATTGGATTGGTCAAGGTTTACTTTTGAGCGTTGTAGTTCTATGGTCTATACTTTTGTACAATACATAGATGTAGGCAGTAATACCAAAGCAGTAGCTTTGATGCCTCATGATCGGAAATTTCAGAAGATGGCAAGTATCATGCTAACTATCGACGATTGCAAACCATTCCCCAAAAAAACCGACAGTTTTTCCTTTTTCGCTTTACACTTCCGCTTGCAGTCCCCAGATACCCCCACGCTCGGGCCACAAGCTCTTCTGGTTACAGTCAATTCAAGGCGAAGAGCCTTCTACTAAGAATAATAGTGGGTGAGGCAGCCTTTTTTACTTGCATCGTAGTTTAAGAGTTGATGAATTAAGTTGACGGCTAGTTCGCTTGAGCAGCAGATATCCTCGCGTATAAGGCAAGACGAATTCAAGATGTACATTGACGGACAGTGGACTGGTTCTTCATCTGAAGAAAAGACAGACGTGATCAATCCAGCTACAGAGGAGGTCATCGCTTCAGTACCAGAAGGAACTAGAGAGGATGCCAAGAGAGCGCTCGAAGCTGCCCAGGAAGCACAGCGAAAGTGGGAGGATCTTTCGCCCCTTCAAAGGGGGAAGTACTTGCTAAAGATTGCAGATCTGATGAAGGAAAACAAGGAGAGGCTGGCAAGAATCCTCACAGCAGAGCAGGGCAAACCTCTGTATGAATCAAGGTTGGAGATCGAAGGCTCCATTACAAACTTTCAGTATTACGCAGAGTTCGCAAGGAGAATAGAGGGAGACGTGCTTCCTAGTGACTATCCAAAGCAATCAATCATGATTTTGAAGCTACCAATCGGAGTTGTAGCATCAATCACTCCATGGAATTTCCCGTCCTCAACTGTTGCAAGAAAGATAGCTCCCGCTCTCATAACGGGGAATGCAGTCGTCACAAAACCATCGAGCAATACGCCTCTTAGCACTATCGAGATAGCAAAACTTGCCGAGCAGGCAGAGCTGCCAAAGGGCGTGCTTAACGTCGTAACGGGGCCAGGTTCTGAGATCGGAGCTGAGCTAGCGTCAAATAACATCACCGGCCTGATCACTCTTACTGGAAGTACGGCATCGGGAAGGAAGACTATGGAAAACGCTTCAGGGCACGTTGCTAAAGTTCTGCTCGAACTAGGAGGAAAAGCCCCGCTGATAGTCTGGCATGATGCGGATATGGAGTGGGCTTTGAAATGCGCGCTCTGGGCGCGGTTTTGGAACTGCGGACAGACCTGCATTTCTGCTGAAAGAATGTACCTGGATGAAAAAATAAAGGACACGTTTCTGTCAGCGTTCATCCAGGCTGCAAAGGATCTAAGGGTTGGTGACCCTACAAACCCGGCCGTGGACCTTGGGCCGATGGTGAGTAAGAAGGAAAGAGAGACGAGTGAAAAATTCGTCCAAAAGGCGCGGGATGAGGGAGACAAGGTGATCCTCGGCGGATCGCCACCGAAGGACGGACAGAAAGGGTACTATTTTGAACCAACGGTGATTGAAGGCGTGGGGCAAAAATCATCGTTAATCCAAGATGAGATATTCGGGCCCGTGGTTCCGGTAATGAGTGTCGATAATTTCGACAAGGCAATTGAATACGCAAACGATTCTCAATACGGCCTGTCGTCCTACGTCTACACTCGTGACAGCAACAGGATGATGAAGGCCATGTACAAGATCAAGTTCGGCGAGTGCTACATCAACATGGTTGGACCTGAGCAGTTCCAGGGAGCGCATACCGGCTACAGGCAGACGGGGATTGGGGCTGAGGGATCAAAATACGGGATGGAATGCTATACACAACTCAAGACCTGCTACATCGATTGGAACGAAAAGCCTGACATTCCATACCTGTTCCCCTACAAAGGCAAGTCTGACGACCAGAAATAGCTGTGTTGATTGGTCGTCGTCTCTATGTGTCGTGCGATGTCAAGACGGTAGTTCGTAGATTTCATCCAGGTATTCGTGAAATTTTGCAGTTGACGGTTTCCTAGGCTTAGCTTAAAAATTCTGAAATGTTTTCGAAAAAATGTGATTGAGAGGCACCATGATCATCACCACGCTTACACAGGTTGTTCTGGCAAAGGAAATTTGGGATCCAAAGGATTTCCAACGCTCAGAGC
>JBOGRL010000322.1:0-3901 GCA_050749505.1 Nitrososphaerales archaeon | reverse complement strand
TCCTGTTGCGAGCAAAAAACCTTGAAGTTAAAAAACTCGTCTTGAGTGTTGGAGCAGGCATAGCCATCGAAAAGGACCTTGATTCCGCCAAGGCTTTTCTCCAAGCAAGAGAAAAGGAGTTTGAAAGCGCAGCGCTCTCGTTTGAGCAGCAGCGCAAGGAAGTATCGTCTCGATTGGAGGCCGGAAGAACAATACTCCAACAGCTCACTGGCCAGAGCTAATCGCGCCGTCTTCAGCCGAGAAGTTTAGGGATACGCCTCTTGTTTGAAAAGCTCAAATCCGCCCTCGGTTCGCTGGCGCAGATGGCGACGCACTCAACGCTATCGAAGGAGGATATCGATTCATTACTCAGGGACTTTGAAATCTCGCTCATAGAGAGTGATGTCGCTTCCGAAGCAATTGAGGCTATCAATGCGAATCTGAGTGAAAGGCTTGCTGGGATGAGAATACCCAGATCAGAGGATAGATCACGATTTGTTCAAAACGCATTGAAAGCAGCTATTCGTGACACTTTCGCAAAGACAAAGAAAATTGATGTCTTACAGTTGGCGAAAGAAAAAGGAGTAGTGAACAAGAAAGACCACGCCAGCCCTTTCATAGTTTTGTTTCTGGGGATCAATGGAACTGGCAAGACAACAACGGTTGCGAGGTTTGCACGACTGCTTCAGAAAAACAAATTATCTGTTGTTGTTGCTTGCGCAGACACCCACAGGGCAGGTGCAATCGAGCAATTGACCGAACACGCAAATAGATTGAACATCAAAGCGATCGCCCAATCTTACAGCTCTGATCCGGCGGCTGTTGCAAAGGATGCCCAGCTCTACGCTCAAGCGCACGGTATCGGTGTTGCACTGATCGACTCTGCAGGGAGAATTCAGACCAGCAAGAACCTGATGGAAGAGATGTCAAAGATAGTGCGGGTGGTCCAGCCGGATGTGAAAATCTTTGTTGGTGATTCTTTGGCTGGCAACGACGTGATTTCTCAAGCGAAAGAATTTTTGAAGTACACTGACTTTGACGCCGCGATTTTGACCAAGGCGGACGCAGATGTAAAGGGCGGGGCAGCACTTTCAATCGCATTCGTCACGCAACGCCCGATAATTTATCTTGGCGTAGGTCAGGGTTACGATGACTTGGTCGCGTTCAACTTGGATGAGTTTATCGATTCGCTATTCGAGAAAAATTAAATCTGCTAAAGTGAACTCTTTCCAGATGTTTTACTTTTCCACCTTCTATCTCCAATCCCTCTGAACGGAGTAGTTTGATTTTCTTTCCAGAGCCCAAGGCCCCGCCGTACCCGCCAATAGATCCATCTGATTTTATTACTCTGTGGCACGGGACCACAATTGGTTTTGGGTTTGCCTTCAGGATTTGCCCGACAGCTCTTGAAGCGCCGTGAACATTCATTGCAGAAGCAATGGCGCCATAGGTCGAAACCCTTCCCTTCGGAATCTGAGAAGTAAGCCCGTATACCATTTTTGCAAAGTCTGATTGAGCTTTCATTGAGAACAAACTAGTCCAGTCGGAATATTTATGCGATAAGCTTCTCTAGAGAACAAGCATTCAAGATGTCCATCACCTTTTCTTTGTATTTTCCCAATCCCTTGTAATCTATGATCACCGAACTAACCTCCTGATCGCTCTTTGATATTATCTGCTCCAACAGGTCATTGTCAAAGTATTCGAGTGCGTATTTTGGAACTATCGGCCCAAGCGTAATGTCA
This sequence comes from Nitrososphaerales archaeon, assembly GCA_050749505.1. Lineage (GTDB taxonomy): Archaea > Thermoproteota > Nitrososphaeria > Nitrososphaerales > CADDZS01 > DATLTL01. The sequence goes on along the minus strand of JBOGRL010000322.1, from coordinate 2,177 downwards.
GAGTTGACTATAAGGTCATTCAGGTTCCCAGGATAGTGCGTGCCGCCTATTCCTATGGCACATTTGTCGTATGACTTTTCTGAATCAAGCGCGGAGATGAGCGCTTTTGCGATAACGTTCGCAACATTGATATCATTCCATTCGTTTTCTGATGACCCCAGTTCGACAAATAACACGGTTGATCCTAAGGAGGTTGGTCCATGGTGCGTCGCTTCCAGAGTGAAGTTATAAGAGCTTGGTACTTCGCTCCTTCGCGAGTTCAAAGATATCATGTAATTCTTCAAAAGTGATGGAGAGTACTTAGCTATCTCTCGCGAATTTCCCCCGAAAGCTGCAGGTCCAAAATTTCCAGGAAAGTGTGCCGTGAGACTGGGAATGCCACTTTCTGCTCTGTGTCGAGAGACGAACACATATCTCACGTCCTTGAATCTCTCATCAAGATTGTCTACAAACACAATTTCTTTTTGCGAGGTCACAAGGAGCTTATTATTCCAAGAATAAATGGGTGACAAATCAAACCGCTCCCCAGTTTCTTCGAAGGAGAAATTATCCAATAATCGTTCTTTAATATTCTTACTCGCTGGATCGTTAAGCGAACAGACGACCACCGTCTTCATTCTGGAACGATTTTCTCCCATTTTGCGACAAGCTGAGGCCTCGTGTGCAGTTTTTCATTTTCGATTCTAGATTTTGAAAGCTTGGTGTATGAAAGTTGTACGTCAGATCCTACGAAATTTCTTTGGAGGTACTTTGCCGCCTTGCCAGTCTGACCTGAGCCCGAAAACGGGTCGAGCACTAAATCTCCCTTGTTACTGTAAAGCATAATGAGCCGCAGTGGTATCTCCTCGGGAAACGGGCACGGATGATCTATGAATCGTGGAGGCACAGGAGCTATGTTCCATATGGAATTGCTTGTATCTTTTTTCATCACGTCATCGATCTCGAATTTGCTGTCAACGTCTTTTTCATGTACGAGTTTTCCTTTCCTAAAAACGAGTATGTGTTCGTGCATTATGTTTGCACGATAGTAAGTAGGATAGGGTCGCTGTATCGTTACGCCAAACCTGTCCAATCCACCGGTTACCTTATTCCAGATTACCTCTTCGTGAAATTCCCAGCGGCCCTTCGGCTTGCAAAGCCTCTCTGTCAGAATATGTGGCAGTGGTATAATCGAGCCGTTAGCAAGCTCGTTTCCTATGATGATGCAACAAAAACCGCTTTCCATTGTCACCCGGTGAACCTCGGAGAAAGATTTCTCCATCCAGTCCAAGTAACTTTGAAGTGTTTCTCCGACATTCCCCCGATACCAGGAATTTTTCTCAAGGTGTTTTTCGTAGTTTATGGCGTTATGGTACGGCGGCGACGTTATTGTAACTCTCGAGACAGCCTCTCTCAGAGGTATTTGCAAGGCTGTGGAGCAGATTAGGCTAGCAGACGCGCTGTTTCTGGCCAAGGCTTAAGCACCACTCCTACTCTTAGAGTCTTATTTGAGACTTCACTATCAATGAATTGCGTTTGCGAGAGCAAAGCTAAATATATTCGACAAGAAATAAGTTTGAGACTGAGCATATGTCGAATAGGACAGCGTGTTGAATTGGGAATAGGGAGAGCATTATCACGGACTTGGAGGACGCTCAAACTTACTCGCAAGTCTGATCGACAAGAGTTCTTCCTTTACTTGAAGCTTGTCGTGCTTGGATTTAGCCTTGTAGGAGCAATCGGATTCGTCGTCTACTTTGTCGCATCGATGCTAATGTTAGCTGTCGGAGTTCCGAATGCAAACCCATCGGGTCAGACGACTCCGGCAATTTTGTTCGGCTTTTGAGTGTGAACAAGTCCAATGTCGCAGACAGTATCAACGCGTATTTTCGCCGTAAAGACAACAGGCGGCCAGGAAAAGACCGTGGCAAAGTTCGTTGGAGACAGATTAGAAAAGCGCAAGCAAGAAGGGAAAGAATCCCAAGTGTATTCGATTTTGGTTCTGGAAGCACAAAAAAGCTACGTGTTCTTTGAGGCTCCAAATGCGCAAGCAGTGTCAGACGCCATTTCGGGATTCAAACACGTAAAGGGCATGGTTCCTGGTTATATTCAGTTTGCCGATATCGAGAAATTTTTGGTCAGCAAATCACTAATTTCAGATGTTGGGGTAAACGACGTAATTGAGATCGTGGCGGGGC
>JBOGRL010000321.1:0-4394 GCA_050749505.1 Nitrososphaerales archaeon | reverse complement strand
GAATAGACCTCTGCGGATGCAGCATTAAGGTACGGATTGCTAACGCCTTCCAAGACGGCTGATACTACAGGCTCAGCAATTATGAATGATCCAGCAGGCGGAGAAGAATCCTCAGGGGAACTCGGCGTCTTGAACCCCCACAGGTTAAAGCCGATTGCCGCGTAACGTGAATAGACGTCTCCCGCAGCAAAACCACTGTCCGATGCAAAATTCGTATAATTTACGTGTTGCACTGCGGCGTCAATTCCGCTTGTGAGCTCCGGGTCGAGCAATTTTGTGTCATAGAGCGCTATCAAGAGCCTGCCCTCGTCTACGATATTTCCGGCATCTGGGGGACCATCCGGCGATACAGTCCCAGTGTCTGAATCATAGAACTGGAATGTCTCGTTGTCTGGCCCTAGGGGCCTGGTACCAAGAAAGTTCAAGACAAGTTGCAACCGATAGTCCGCGCCCCAGGTACCGTACTTCCCTACAAGTCCTAATTTTTCGGCCGAGAGCACAGCTAGAATGTATCCCCCGAGATCCCAATCAGTGAATCTGTGCCAGTACGGGGAAGCATAGAGCAACCCAGTGGTAGGACTGACTCCGACCCCCGGCTTGAAAAACTGCCACGCAACCTGAGCATAGAAAATCCATTCTGCATTCCAAGCGGCAGAGTTACCCGAAGTAGCTGTACTCCCACTTCCGTTGTTGTTTCCACCGTTACCGACGTTGAAAGGAGGTGGGACGACTGTGGTCGTCGTTGTCGGATGTACAGTGATTACTTCCAGTCCGGTCGAAAGACGGAAGTTCCACGCCATGCCGACGCCCATGATTAGCATGAAAATCAGCACGGCGGCCAGAATTGCCCTCAATGTAACATCCTGATTTACAATTAATGTATGATAGCCTATTTGTAAAATGCTAGTGTCTTATCTAATGTAATATTTCTCTCTAAGATCAAAATACGAGGCGTTCTTGCGCTAATGCCTTAGAAATTGCTCGACTTACAGATTTTGCAGCAATTGTGGAATCATGCATGCTGTCACGCCCTTTGATCATGAGCAGCCCGCGTTGTGCGACCCACAATCCTCTTGGACGAAACTAGCTTCAAATCAACGTTGCAAGGCACGGAATTACCTGCAGTGTCGCCGGAGAAGGAAGTATCAGCTGCGTATGTCATCAGTATAATGTTAACATGCTTAGATTTGCAATAGCAGGATTTGTATGATTTGCACTTGCACACGATTCGCAGGAAGTGGAACGCTTTCCGGATTCCAGTAGGAAACGCGAATAGTTTCTTGTGAACCCGGCAAATTGGACTTTGCCTTCTGCTGCTTTTCGTTTGCAAATGATAATCTAGACAACATCAAAATCAACCAAGCGGCACATAACCCGATTGGACAGCCAAAATCTGGGTAAGTTGGAAAAATGATAAGAGTTGTCCCAAGCGATATGTCCCGGGACTGCTTTTTTTCTAGGCCAAAGGCAACGAGGCTCCCAGTGAGACAAGAACAGTCCCGACGATCAAGAAGATTGCAGAAAAATGAGACAGCGTCCGCTTTTGGGAGTCGCGCCTTCTAATTATTCCAGAGATATCCACGATCAGGCTGGTTCGAGCATGATGAGTTGTGACTCTAAAAGCATTTTTGAGATAAACTGTATTTGCGCCGCTACCACCAAGCATGGCGAGCAGGGTCAGCATTGTAGCTGCGGTTCCCGAGACAGCAGCGGATAAAACATCGTAGTGCGGTTCATGGATTGAGGTAATCTCCAAAGTCTAGCATTTGCACGAACAAAATTTCCAGATAAATATCTTTTCGAAGGCTTGAAATTGGATCTTATGATGAAAAATGGAATCCCCGCCTGAGATCAAACACCTATCTTGATTTCTGTCTCCAAAAGAGTCGAGATTGATCAGGATGTGGGCTCTCGGAAATCTCATCGTTTCTCAGAAAAAACATCCGACTCAAACTTGCCCAATTCCTGAATTACCTTGTTTACGAGCGCATCGGGGGTATCTTTTGATGAATCCAAGATTATTTCCGGGTGTGGCGATTCCTCAAACGGTTCATCAACTCCCGGTACGCTCCCCAGACCTACAATATTCTTTCCCGAGTGTAACCGATTTAGAGCATCGTCATAGAGTTTCTTTCTGACATCGTTTTTTTGGTTCATACGGTTAGTCTCTCTTCGGATGCATATATCTACAGGGCACTTTACGTATACTTCAACAAACCTCGGGCACTCCTCTCGGGCAAAATTCCTCCATTTCAGCCTGTGACCTGTCCCGTCAAGAAGTGTGGTGATGCCGGATTTTGACAAAACGCTGGCTATCAAAACAAAACTTCTGTACGCTGCGTCTCTCTCTTGGTCGCTGTAAGTGGGATTCGGGAAGAGTTTTTTTCTGATAGAGTCCATCGAGATCAAAGTAATGGTCTTTGATAACGCACTCGACTTGGCCAATACTCCCTCTGCGATCGTGGACTTGCCTGATCCAGGCAGCCCACAAAACCAGACGACAAGACCCGTCGTCGATTTCTTCAAGGGAGGTGCACCGATCTTTTTAGGCGCGTGAGCATTTTTGAGTTGGATGCGCCGATTAGATCAATTTTGGAATGGAATCCCACCTCTACGCGATCTATGTATAGATACTTTCCGGAAAGATCTGCGAATACGCATCCAGCCTCCCGCGCAATTAGATACCCAGCCGGGGAGTCTATCGTCCTTGCTCCGCCCCCTGGCTGCGCAAAAATTAGACCGTCGGCAGAGCCGTCAGCCAACAGGCAATAACTCAGGGCGGCGCTTCCAAGAACCCTAATTTTGTACACCTCTTTTTTTGAAAGATTTGAGATCAATTTCTCTCTTAGAAAATCTACATCTCCGGTCTCGACCAACAGAGTTTCAGCTCGTGGAGGTGCCCAGGTTCTTGGTTTCAGTTTTACACCATCGTGAAATGCCCCCGTCCCCTTTCTTGCAAAATATTCATCGTTTGTCTTGACACTCAAAACGAAACCTGCGCCTACATTTCCGAACGTCCTAGGCAATGTTTGAGTTTTCGCGGTACCCACGATGACTGAAAGAGAAACAGCAAAGAATGGGATACCGACTTGTGCATTGTGGGAACCGTCAAGTGGATCGCAAATCACAACAGGCAACGGTTCAGAGCCTTTCTGCGGTTTAATTTCACCCAGCTCCTCTGAGACGAACACAAACAAGTCCTCTCCCAGATCACGCTTCAGTGACTCGTAGATGGCATGTTCCGATACTTCGTCGATTTCGAGAGTGAGGTCACCGCCGACTCCTCTCTTGACAACTTTCACCCTATTCTCAAAATTATAGTTTCGAAGAATCGCCCTCTTTCCAGAGGTTGCCGCTCTCCGAAAAACACTAATCCAGTCTACTTGAAATGTTCTTGTCATGTTCTTGTTCACAAATCCCCAAGGTACTGATTTACCTGACTTGGTTCAAATTTTTCTTCATCCAAAATTCTTCGAGTAAAGTTGAACACCTTTCTCCTTAACTTGACAGGTATCGTAGGATACCAAACCGGAGAAGCGATGACCAGCGCTCTAAACGCATAAAACAACGGCAGCGTATTCAGAATTCCTGGGTCCTTCGATCCTCGAAGATAAGTGTTCATAAATTCCTCAAAAAGCAAACGAAATTCGTTTCTGAGATCTCCATATTTCCTGAGCGAATAGAATACATAATTGATCGAGAGCGCGCATACGTCATCTGCTGGTTCTCCCCACTCACCCCTGCTTCGATCAAGCAAGGAAAATCTTTCAGGATTTTTCTTGGGATTCCCACTGAAAAGTATGTTCCAAGGGTGAAAGTCTCCGTGAACCTGGGACAATCTAGTAAAATTTCCTTTGAGTCGCCAGCGATGCTCCACGCACTTCTTTTCTATCTGCTCGAGCTCTCCTTCTTTCAGATATTCGAGATTTTCTCCTTGCGGGTAACTGTCTGCTATTCCGAAGATGCACTCCCCGTGACCAACCGTATCTCTTATCTTTCTCGCATAGAGCTCCTTAGCCTCTATCCCGCCCTTTTTCTTCTTCTTGCTGTGGATTGAAACCAAATACTTGGCGAGGGCTCTCGCGCGCGGCAAGTCATAACTTTCCAAATTGCCGGAAGAAAGAAGAATTCTGTCGAGATCTTTGTAGTATTCTATACCTTGGACCATCGGCCTCAGAATGAAAAATTCTCCCGCGTCTCCGAGTGAAATCATCGATGAGTCATGTTTGTCGAAAGCTCCAAGGTCTTGAACAGAGCAGTGTCCGGCTAATTTATTCCATGTATCGAACGATAGCACCAAGTTATCCACTCGATCACTCCTATAGTCGTGTCCAAATCCGGTCCCTACCCTCATTGTGGAAAGAATCGATCTTTTCTTCCTAGCGCCCTCAGTG
>JBOGRL010000320.1:0-7655 GCA_050749505.1 Nitrososphaerales archaeon | reverse complement strand
GTTCAGGAACACCAGGTTTCCAGTTGACCCAGAGCTAAGGAATACTCCCGCGCCAATCTCTGCAGGAGAAGTGTTGTTTGAAAGAGTGTTTGAGGACACTAAATTTTGCGATGTGTCCGAAAGCTCTATTCCTCCCGCGGCCGCGCACAAACTCCCACAACCGCCTGCATTTTCAAGCGCGACGTTGTTTACGAGCGTGTTATTTCCGCCGTCATTTACCAAGATTCCATCGATGGCGTTGAGCGTCGCGTTGTTAGAATCCACGTAGTTGTCCGCAGACTTGGAAACGACCAGGCCGTTATCGTTTCCCCCAAGTAGGTTTCCCGATATCCCGTTGTTTGCGCCGCCCCTAACCAGTATCCCGCTTGCCGCGTTTTCAACAGAAACGATGGACGAAACAACGGACTGCTCCAGGCCGCTCAGGTCCAATCCGTTCCCGGCGTTCCCTATCGCCTCATTCTGATAGACGAAAGACCCATTCAGATTTGACATGGCAAGCCCGTCGGCAGACGGAGAACCGATTTTGCCGTTCAGTGTCAAGTAATTGACTGCAACGCAAGAACTGAACAAGAATTCTGTCGAGTTCGTGAATATGACCTGACAGTGGCCGTTTCCGAGGAACGCGCCTGTGACGTTCAGACCTGTCGCCGTGTTCTCGGAGATTACGTTGTTCACAATCAGCGGAAGGGAGTTTTCGACGATTACCCCATAGTTATTGTATCCGATCGTATTGGCTTCGATGGTTATTTCCGAGTCATTTGCAGCGAGCAACCCCACGTTATTCTCCAGCTGATTTGTTCCATAAACTAGTACGGCCGAAGAAGGACTGGTCGCCGTGTCTGCAATCGTTTGGCCCAGCCCGTCTATCTGGATACCAACGTTATTGCCCATGATATCTCCGCTGACGATGCTCACTCCGCCGTAGGTTTGACCTATAGCCCCGGAAACATAGATCCCAACATCATCGCCAGTTGCGTTGTTTGCTGTCAGGGAAGCATTCGTGGAATCGTAGATGTAGAACCCATACTTTCCGTTGTTAGTTGCCGAGTTCGAACTGATAGAGAAGTATGGAGTATTTTTGACCTCAAAACCATTCGCTCCATTTCCAAACGCGACGCTGTTGAAAAGACCGCCCCCGCTTCCTTCCAAAGCATTTGAAGAAGAAGAAGAAGAAACAACAACGATTCCGTTCAACGTGTTTCCTCTGGAAACGACCGACGAAATATTAATGCCGCGCACGTCCGTGACAACCAGGCCGTTTCCGTGGTTGGACATCGAATACACGTTCTTGATTGAAGAACCAACGCTATTCGGGGTGTTCAGGAGAATGCCATCGCTCGAGCTCCCCTCGACCCAGTTGTTCAAGAGTTCATAGCTCGCAGTGACATTGCTGGTGATCGAAATCGAGCTTGTATTCCAACCGGCGATTATGTAGGGGCTTGACGGCGTGCCGGTTCCGCCGAGGACACCGTTGTTTTGCGTGAATTGCTCGTTGTTTGATATCGTTATTCCGCCGCGAGCGATTCCCTTGACAAAGAAGCTTGTCGTAAAGTTCCCATAGTTTCCATCGCTGTCGAAGGCTTGGACGCTAACCAAGTAGTCGCCAAGATGCGTCTTGAGAGGATTCGTCGATGCGAGCAAGTCTAGTCCCACAAACGACAGAGTCGACGCCTGGTAGGTCAGGCGCGTATGCCCTACAGGCACGAATGTGCCCGCGAGGTCGAGCGAAACAAAAGCTTCAACGCTTCCGCTCGTCATTACGGTTCCGCTGGGGTAAGTGATGCGGGCTGAAATTGTAGGCTCCCTTCCTCCACTGACAGAGATTTCCTGACTCTGAAGGGTCAGACGGGCTTGCAAATTGAACGGAGCAACCTGAACGATCGTAGCAAAGATACCCGCGTTGCCGTCCCCATCATCTCCACTAACCGCAATTGTGTAGTAGCCTGTCGGATACGATTTGTCAAGCATGAGCGATCCGACCCAAGCGCCTTGGACCCAGTTGAAGGTCAACTGAACAGCAGCTAGTAGCTTTGAGCCCAAAGAGAGTGTAGCCGTGAAATTTCCTGTTGTGGCTATCGTATTGTCAGTGTACAGCGGGGCTGAAAGGATGGTCATGGTATCTCCGATGACATAATCCGGCGAGTCAGTCAGCACCAGTACGTTTAGCCCGACGTTGATCCAAGAATAGGTAAATCCGGCGTTGCCACTTGAATCTGTACCGCTTACTTCAAGAACCCACGCGCCCTGGTCGGCAGAATGCGGGATATTGAATCTTCCCTGCCACAATCCCGAAGTTGAGTTGTAGGAAAGTGTAGTTGTTCCCTCCGATTTGCCGCCAGGTGTGTCCAAGAAAAATGACGCGATGAAATTTCCCGATGAAACGCAACACGATCCGGCGGGCGATGTGACCTCCGCGCTCACGTTGATAATCTGTCCAACGCTCAAGAATGCGAGGCTCGCGGTGCCGGTCGTGGAGTTGTAGTACGGTCCAAACAGCGTGATCCCGTCTCCTACGCTGAATGTAGTGAACCCCACTCCCTCAGAGGAACCGCTCGTGGCCGATATCTCGGACGTCCAAATTCCGGCGGGATCGCTTGGTTTTATCGCGTAAGAGCCACTCCAAGCGTTTGACGCTGAATTGAAGGCAAGTGGTATGCCTTGGGCAACTTGTTGTCCGCGAGGTCCAACTATGCTAGCTGTAACCGTGCCGCTGGCTACCGTTCCTGAAGAATTCGTGACAGCTGCAGTTAACCCGATAGACGAGCCGTAGGCGTAACTCCTGTCCAACGACAACAACTGTCCCGACGACTGGGTATTTTTTACAGAAACTGCCAGAGAACCCGTTGGGGCAATGTAATTTGCCAGTTCTCCCAGATTCGGCGAACCAACGCCAGTGAGCGGGTCCCACCCCACTGCCGCGGAATCGGGGTTGTTGTTTCCGCTTGTCACGTCGTGGAACCCCCTTGAGTACTCCGAACTATTGTTGAATATCGAATAAATCATTGGATTTATTAGTCCAAGCCTTCCACCAGCTTTTTGTTCGATAAGTGCGAATGAGCCAGCCCAGCTCGGAGCGCCAACGCTGGTTCCACCAACTACAAAGTAGGTGAATGAACTCGTGGCTGGGTCGTAAACGCTCTCGATGACTCCTGTCTGCGGATCGGCATCCCAGGCTACGTCAGGAACCGCCCTTGCTCCGCCTCCAGAAACTCCCCGCTGCCAATTGGGTGCACCAAAAATTGTGCTGTATCCGCCACCGGTAGCCCAGCCATAAAAATTGTTCCAGCTCCAAGCAGTCTCTTTTCCATAGACGCCGGTCGCATTGAAGTAGGGTGATTGCGTGTAACCCGCGCTCGCGTTCATGTAGAGAGAAGTCCCACCCACCGCCGTGACGTAAGGATCAGTCGAGGGATAGATTGCTCCGCCGTAGGGAGAGACTTCGCCCTGGGTTTGGTCGTATGCCCCCCAATCGCCAGTGCTGGCAAATACTGTCATCCCCTGGGCTGCGGCTTGCTGGAAGACCTGATCGAGCCAAGGATAGTTTTCACCAAATACTGGAGCCACAGCAGCTGAAGCGGCTATCGAGTTCTCAGGAGATCCCCAGCTAAGCGAGATTATGGAGTTCACTCCGTCGCTCACTGCCTTTTGGACAGCGTCGTACAGGGGGAAGCTGTTGTTTCTCGCGACGTAGAGGTTTATCATCGCGTTTGGGGCCATGGCGTGCGCCCACTGAACATCCAGGGCGATCTCCGAATTCCAGCCTTGGGCAATTCCTTCGGCGTAATTGCACGGGCCATCAACACAGATCTGGTTTATCGTGGCCTGTGGTAGGTTGAATTCTGAGCTGAAGTTGTCAAGCTCCTGCTGAACGTACGGATCCCCGAAGGCATCGACGATCGCAATCGCAATGCCCGAACCTGTGTATCCCTCGTTTACAAGAGCTGTCGAGTTGTAGATTTGCCTTATTTCGGATGGTGAATAATACACGGTGTTTGCGGTCGTAGTCTGGGCTGGATTTGCGCTGACCTGGCCCAAAACCTTGACCATCGGAATCCCGCTGACATTGATTTCAGATCCATAATTTGTCAATCCGAAGACCGCCCGTATGTTTGAAAATTCGCTGGGGAGTTTCGGACCGGATGTTGCAGAGTAAAACACGGTGCCGCCGAGCTTGAATGACTGGATTGAAACTTGGAGCGCTTTCTCAGCGTCCGAAGCAGCTCCGCCAATTATCATGAGGTCGGGGTTTGACTTGTCGAGCGTCGCGGCCAGGCCGTTTGAAGCAAAGTACGATGTGAGTAGGTTGGCTTCTGAACCGTCAGGTCCGTAAAGCTTCTCGTACTCTCCGGTGCTCAAAAACTGGTGGTATTGTTTGGACGATGCGTTGCTAACCCGGTTGATGTATTGCTCCAGCCCCGCGCTGTTTCGAGAGGGCAAGAGTACGCCGAATGAAACAGGAGTTGCGGGGTTGACCGGGCCCAGAGAGCTGGCCTCTGAAATCACAGAGGGAAGAGGAAACGGGATCCTGACCAGGCTGGATTTGGAAGGAGGCGGAGTGTTGCCTTGTTGCGAGCTTGGCGCAGCGCTCAGCACACCAGGATCAACGGTCGGTGCAAGTGCTGAGGATGCGTAACTGGCGAAAGGGAGCAAGAGCAGTATGACAATTATGCCGAAGAAGGCCTTTCCTCGAACTACCATCAAGGTTGGAACAGGCTTGAGATTATTTAAATAAAATGTGCCTGAAAGATCTAAATCAGTCGGTCGAAAAAATCTGTAGCTCTCGGTTCAAGCGCTCAGTTTTGGCAGCGGCGCGCCCGAAGCCGGAGGAACATCGAGTTCTAGCCCCTTGATCATTGACAGATACGAACAGAGGACTCTCTTGCCTCTTTCGGTTATCACGAAACTCTTTCTTCCTTTGAGTCTCCTTGTTTCAATGAGGCCTTGCACTTCCAATCTTCGAACAAAATTTCGTGCCATCGACCAAGAAATGTTAGATTTTTGAATGATGTGCGACTGCTTGCTCGCGCCATCAGCTATTGCCTGGAGTATTTCGATCTTCAGTTCAAGCACAGACCTCCGCATTCTGACTGCGGCAAAATACGATTCGAACAAAATTTCTAAATCATCTTTGCCTGCTTCTCTGAAATCAGATCGAGATCTTGTTTGATTGAAAGGTACTGCTGCATGATCTGTCTTCCCTTATCTGAGAGTCGATACCGCCTTTTACCGCCGGTCTCTTCTGCCAGAATCAGACCCTTCTTGGTCAAGCTATCAACGTAAAGATGCATGATTGTCCATGAAAGATTTGCCCTGTACATGATGCGGGTCGGCTTTTCAGTTCCATTTCCTATGACGCACAAGACATCGAATGCGGTTTCAATTCGTGACCTTCTGTCCAGCTGTAGATGGTCGTCAACCTCGACAAGAGAGGTGTCGTTTTCAGAAAAAAAGCTGAATTTCCCCTTTTTCTTCGAGAGAGGACTCTGAACCGCGTACATTCCGACTTGCAATTGATCGTGATTTACAGTCATTCGCGCGTTCCTTTCAAGAGGAATCTTCTATCGGAACGGAAAGCTCGCGTGTGCTATATTAGGCAAGTGAATGGGCCATCTGGGCTCAGAATTCATGCGGAAGAAAATTCGCTACTTGCAAACAGCGGTTGTTGAGCGCATTGAGCAGTCCTTCCTTCTTTGTCTTGGTGATACACGATCGGGGCAGCCAGAGACGCATCTGCGCGCAAGGCAATGGAACAATAAAAGAGTCAGGGCCGGAAGAGCGGCGTGTGGGGTACACGCCAAAAGCTCTCCCCTTTTTTTCGAATGAGAAATTTTCGATGTTAGTTAGACTTGAGCAGTCCTGCGAGCCCGCGCTGCTGCGCCGAAAGGAACGTGCTTTCGATTCCGGTCAAGACTACCATGACCCGGACCTTGCCCTGAAGCGTCGGATCAACTCTTGCTCCCCAGACGACTCGCGCCTTTTGTGGGAGTGATCTTGTGACCATCTCTCCGGCTTGAGTCACCTCGTCCAGAGTGATATCTTCTCCACCGGATACGTGGATCAAAACACCAAAGGCTTTGGTCGAGTCCTTGATGTCTAGGAGTTGTGCGTCGAGAGCGGCCTGGGTTGCCCTCTCAATCCTGTCTTCTCCTGTTCCTTCTCCGACTCCAATGGCTGCAATTCCCCTTTTCTCCATTATCGCCCTCAGGTCAGCAAAATCGATGTTGATCAAACTTGCCGTTGTGATCGTCTCCGTGATGCCCTTTACGAATTCACCCACTAGCTCGTTTGCAACTCCGAGAGCTTCCTTGAGCGGGAGATCTCCGGCCACTTTGGCAAGTCTATTGTTATCAATCACTACCACCGTGTCGCACTGAGTCCGCAGTCTTTGGAGACCCTCTTTCGCGCTGTTGTACCTGAATCGCTCCACTGCAAAAGGCAGTGTGACGACTCCGATCATCAATGCTCCAGTAGGCTTGAGCGCGTTTGCTATGACCCACGAAGCTCCGGTTCCGGTTCCTCCTCCGAGACCTGTTGCTACGTAGATGATGTTCGAGCCGGCAGTGTCCTTCTTGATCTGCTCGATTGATTCTCTCGCTGCCTGCTCTCCGCGCTGCGGATAGCCTCCAGCTCCCATACCCTTGGTGGATTTCTCGCCAAGGAGGATTCTCCTGTCTGCCTTGATTATGTTAAGGTGGGTTGCGTCCGTGTTTGCGGCAATCAGTTTTGCGCCAGACACTCCGCCCCGCTTTTCCTTGACCCAAGAAACAATGTTGCAACCCGCGCCGCCGACTCCGATGACGGAGACCTGTGGCTTTGCAGCTCGCATTATTGCCTCGATCTTCTCTGATTCCAACATTTCGTCCATTTTAGATTGCGTATCACTGTCGTAAGACAAGCTATGATCGGGTTAACCTACTGCTCAACGTAATTATACCCTTTCGGAATTTCGGGCAAGAAATCGTAAGAAGGATTCTTGCGGTGGATTACAAAGATGGATCCCTGATATTGATTTTCGTGCTTGCTTGAATTGAACTCGCGAGAGCATTATTGTATTTCCGCGTGATCTTTTGAACTGAATCTGCCTCTTTCTAATCGAGAGATAACCTCCGACGCTGCGAAATCCCTTTCTGAATCAAAGATGATAGAGACATTATAGCTGCCGTCACCCCTCCCCCTAGGGGGTCTCCTATTGTTTTCAATGGATTCCTGTATGAAAACAATTGGTTCATTACAATATTTGTATGACGCATTTGCTCTTAATTAGGGCAGCAAGGTTCTATTTAAGTGACTGCTACCCCTTTAGGGGTTCTGTTGCGTTAATTGGGTGATTCTGGATTTTCATTTGGGGTGTTTCACTTTAGGTGGTATTCGCTTTCCTAGTGCCGTGTCTACAGAGGTTATTTGTGTTTTTCAAAGTCAGATCGTGCTCGAATGTGCCTAACAATGTTAGACAACCTCTCTGGCCACGGCACTAGCAAGCTCCTCGTAACGCTTTTCTCAAAGAAGGATCGTCTAATTGATTAAGAACGCTTGCATCACGAAATAGTTGATTATCCATTCTGACTACTGCGTAAAAGTACGGAAGAACAACATATACCAATCGGAATAACCTGTCGCATTTCTCTTTCGAGACGTAGCTACGAGCATCATGGATT
>JBOGRL010000319.1:0-9489 GCA_050749505.1 Nitrososphaerales archaeon | reverse complement strand
GGCTTTGTCAAACGGCACGAAGCAAATGATTGCCAGGAGCTCCGTCAAACTTATTAAAAAAATCAAAGCGCGATGCACATCAAGATTCTGTTAGTGATGGGGGTAAAAAAATTGAGACTGTTTCATTTCGGCTGATGAGCAACTACTTCTACAGACTCCCTACATGCTCGGTTTTTCACGACCAAGCCTCACGGAACGGTGAAACACCAACTTGAAAAATTGGAACATCGAGATGAAATGAATCGAAAAGAATCTGTGTCCAGCATGTCTGACCTTCTGAGAGAACTTGAGGATATAAGAAACAGCGGCCAGAAGGTTGAAAATAGATTGATCAGGGTTTCGAGGAACCAAACTAAGGATGAACACTTTGCACAGTTCGCGAGCACGGAAAGCTCGAGGAAAATCCTAAGCCGAATGGGTTCTGCTCAATCTGCAAAGGAACATTTGCAAGGCACAACGATCAGGAATCAGAGCTCGGACTTCTGGATCACACTAACTCGTGAGCCGCGGAAACTTTAATTTGCCTACATATTCCATGAAGTAGAATCCGACATCATCGACGACGGTCGGTCGTACCCGACTACCAAACTCGCAGCAACACTCGCGCCAAGCATTAGAGCAAGCAATCCCCGAAATCTTTTTGACCTTCTATAGTTCAGCACCTCGTACTTTGCGATCTGAGAAGCATCATTCGGAACCGGGGCCCGGGTTGTTTCGATCTCTTGCACCTGAACGGCCAGAATATCACACTTCCTCCTTGCTGACGAGATTCAGATATGCGTCTTCAAGAGCATAAGAAGAGCTCTCGAAATTGATGAGGCCAAGGTGCGCTGATGTCAGCTCCGAAGCGATCTCCTCCTGAGTCTTTAAATCTCCGGAAAACCTGACTCGGACGTTTCGATCATTCAGTTTTTCAATTGAGGCCGGTGATTCAATATTCGTTACTATCGATTGGACAACGCCTAATTCTATTGATCTGGAAAAGCCCACATGGACAATTCGTGATCCTACCGCGAATTTGGCGGCTGCATTTTCTACGGTATCATAAATTAATAACTTGCCCTTGTCAACCATCGCGATCTCGTCGCAGACATCCGAGACCTCGCCAAGGAGGTGGGAGCTCATGAAGATGATCTTCTTCTTTGTCTGCTTTATCGATTTGAGCATCTCCCTCACTTCGGTCATTCCCCTCGAATCGAGCCCAGTAGTTAGTTCATCAAGAACGAGTATCTGGATCCTTCAGAAGTGCTGCCGCGATGTTGATTCTCTGCTTCATCCCCTTGGAGAAACTGCCAAATTTCTTGTCTAACCATTCCACCATTCTAACCTGCACCGCGATCTCCTCTACACTTCTTGCTAGTTCAGTTTTTGGAATTCCTTTGATCTCCGCAAACATGCAAAGAGCTTCTCTAGCAGTGAGCAAGGAGTGTATCTCCGGGCTTTCGATCAGTACGCCGCAAGACCCGAGGGACTTTTTTTGTATTCGCTGATTTCAATGCCGTTGAGACAGGCTTGTCCATGCGATGCTCTAATCATGTCACAAAAGATCTTGAGTGTCGTAGTCTTTCCCGCACCGTTTGGACCAAGGAATCCCACGCACTTGGCTCCCTCAATTTTCAGATTCAGATTGTCCAGAGCCGTAAAGTAAAGTATCCATACTTTTTTGAGAGGTTTACGGCTTCCAATGTTCGGCTCGTCATGCTTTGTCGGTCTCCGATGTTCCTCTGAACATTACAGGCATTCTTTGGATTCCAACCATAGAACGAGATATTTGCCCTGCGATATAAGGCGGACTCACTCGGAGAGAGGGGCATGAGATCTGCAGAAAGAAATCAGGGTAACCAAGAGTCGAACACCATGAGACTATCTAGATTCGCATGAAAGAACACCAAAAATTTTCATGCTTTGTAAAGGGAATGAAATTTCGAAATACTAGGATGAAACATTTGAACGGATTCTAGTCGACATCGCGACTCGGCGTTGCATGTTTGCACGCTTCTTGTTATTGACAATATTCAAACACGAACAGAAAAAATCTTGTTACTTTTCCTTTTGCAACTAACGAATCGGAGAGTCTAGAAATGTCCAAAAGCATTCTAGATATTCTTAAGGCAGACTCTAGAAATCGGCTTTTGCTTTTCGCTGCACTGATAAGCCGTCAGACTATTGATTGAAACTGGCAAAAAAGAGGGATTTTCTGGTTGCAGCGAACAAGAGAGCGTATCTCAACACTCCGACGCGAAGGAGAACTTCCGTATTATCTGAGGAAGGCTACTCCAGACCTTGATTGGAAGTTGCGCTTTAAAATAATAGCGGCGAAAGCTTCCAGGAACAACAAGAAACCCGGATTCTACAATTTCACTGAGGTGTCCATTCGCGACGAACTCGCAAGAATGGGCTTTGTGGAGGGAAAGTCTTTCCTTCACCAGCATCGTATCTTTGCATATCGTGGAAGCAGAGGGCAGAGCGTGTATTTCTGGCTGGATATGTTCATTCCCTCGCTCTTACTAGCCATCGAGGCAGACGGCGAGATTTGGCGTCAGTTTTTTGATATGAAAAAGCGGGATAAAAGAAGGGATGCCATCTTGCGACGAAGATACGGAATAAAAGTTGTCAGGCTGAATTCGTATCACCTGAGGAAAAAGAGGCTGGGTAAGATACTGTCGCGTTTGGTTGAGAAGAGGGCAACTCAACTCTCTTCCGATGAAGATTCGGGGAGATCTCAACAATAGTGGAACTTGGAAATAAAAAGGTTCAATATACTGTTTAACTCTCTCTGCGAAAAGGGATCTTCTGTTTGCAGAACGAAGATACGATACCACCGGGAGTGCAGGGCAATAAATTCGTCAATCTTCCAATGATCAAGCCTGACGTTTTGGAGGAAAGAAAGTATCAGAAAGAGATTGCAGAAGTTTGCGAGAGCCAGAACACCTTGGTAATGCTCCCCACAGGCCTGGGTAAGACCGCGATAGCTCTGCTTGTGATTGCAAACTTTCTCTCCAAGGACTCCAGAGCACGAGCTCTTCTTCTCGCACCGACCAGAGTCCTTGTCTACCAGCATTTTTCTTTCGTCACAAAACATCTTGATTTGGACGAAAGCGAGATCAGTGTGCTCACCGGTGAAGACCCGGATGAATCCAGGGAGGCAGCGTGGTCAAAACTCGTTGTTTGCGCGACTCCGCAAGTCACAGTAAGTGACATGCAGAAAAAGAGGTGCAAGCTCGAGAATTTTTCTCTAATAATTTTCGATGAAGTGCACAGGGCTATCGGAAACCACGCCTACAGTGTAATTGCTTCTGTGTATAATGAATTCAAGTCCGATGGGAGAATTGTGGGTATGACTGCCTCCCTCCCCTCAGATAAGCAGAAAATTGAAGAAATCATTTCCAAGCTCAAGATAACAAAGGTCGAAATTCGCGATGAGAAAAATGACGATGTCAAGCCATACGTATACAAAACAGATGTTGAGTGGAGAGAACTCGAACTTTCGCCCACGCTAAAATCAATTCAATCTCTCACCAGAGAGGCCCTAAATTCTAGGCTCAAGCTCTTGGAAGAAGCATCGCTTATCCGGAGAAATAACTATGGATCGATTTCGCTCAAAGATCTTTTAAGGCTCAGGATGAAGGTCGATCAAATTCAAAGTTCGCAGCTGCGAAACGCCTTGTTCAGTTGCATCAGGCTTTTCCATGCGTTGAACTTGATTGAGACTCAGAGCCTTTCATCATACAAGAAATTCATGGATCGACTCTACGAGAGAAAGCGAGGATACGGAATGTCCGAGCTACTACACGACAATAGAGTGAAAGATGCATATGAGCATGCCAGAGCCGCTTTGCTCGTAGGGAGCGAGCACCCAAAGATTGCAGAAACACTAAAACTTGTTGATGGAGTCAAGCGCGGAGAGCGCGCAATTATTTTCGCTAGTTACCGGGACACCGTAGATCAGATACACTCTGAGCTTACCTCACACGGGTTCAAGGCGGGGTACCTGATAGGGAAGAGTGGAGAAGGAGGTCAAAGTCAGAAAAAGCAGATTCGAGCACTCGAGGAATTGAAGGAAGGCGTCTACGACATTCTAGTCGCAACCCAAGTGGGTGAGGAAGGTCTTGATGTGGCCGAGTGCAATGTTGTGATCTTTTATGATAATGTTCCCAGCGCTGTGCGGTTTGTCCAGCGTAAAGGCAGGACGGGAAGAAGAAGCGAAGGCCGTCTCTACGTATTGATTACAAAAGGGACGAGAGACGAGGCGTACTACTGGTTGAGTAAAAGGAGGGTCGGCGACGCAAAGAAAATAACAACCGCGCTGATTGAGTCTAAGCAGAAGAAAGAGGGACCATTGGATCAATTCGTGGAAGAAAGGGCTGCAGAAGAAAACGCGCCCGTAGTGTACGCTGACACCCGCGAGATCCCAGAGCTCGTTGAAAAAATCAGACAACGAGGAGCACGCGTTCAAGTAAAGCAACTTGACTTTGGAGACTTTGTCTTGTCAAGCGACATCGTGATTGAAAGAAAGACGCTCGATGATTTTGTGAAATCGATCTATGATGGCAGATTGTTCAAGCAGCTGGTAAGCATGAATGAAAAGTACGCAAGACCGATCGTAGTAGTTCAGGGCGAGAAAAAACATCTCACTGGAATTGGAGAATCCGCTTTTTACGGGGCTCTGGCAAGCGTCCTGGCAGATTTCAAAGTTCCAGTATTTTTTGCTTCAAATGAGAAGGAAGTTGCGGAACTGATCTTTCACATTGCAAGAAGGGAGCAAATAGAAAAGAAAAAAGATACACGAATAAGAGAGGGGAGAAAACCTTCAACCCTCTCAGAGAGTCAAAGATACATCGTCTCTGGGATTCCGGGGATCAGCGGAGTTCTTGCAGACAGACTTCTCGCATACATTGAAACTGTTGAAAAACTATTTTCCACAAGCGAACTGGATCTCCTGAAAATCGACGGAATTGGAGAGGTAACTGCAAAAAGAATTCGCGAGCTTGCGACAGCAAAGTATGTTTCGGCAACTCCTACCGAGATGAAGAGAATTGCTGCGAGAGATTCGCTTGAGAGGTTCGGCAGCGACACTAACACAGCATCTTCCGAAGAAGAGGGCCTGGACATACCTCCACCAGCGGAAGATTAGGCGCGTTTCGTCGTCAGATTTTTTAACTCAACCTGCGCATCTGGCGACTAGACGCTAAAAGTGAACAAGACAGAAAAGATTTGGATGGACGGTGAGTTAGTTCCTTGGGACAAGGCTACCGTTCATGTAATGTCGCATTCTCTACACTACGGTAGCGCCGTATTCGAAGGTTTGAGATGTTACAATACCGAAAATGGAAGCAGAATCTTTCGGATGGCCGGACATGTCAAGAGGTTCTTCAATAGCGCCAGAATTTACGGAATGCCAATACCTTTTGCTCCTGATGAAATCGAAGAAGCTATCAAAAGTACTGTCAAACAGAATAGTGTAAAGGAGTGTTACATTAGGCCGATTGCATATTATGGTTGGGATGAAGTGGGTGTCAACCCAACTGGAAACAAAGTCCACGTCGCAGTCGCAGTATGGCCGTGGTCGACTTACATGGGTGAAGAAGGTCTGAAGAGAGGCGTCGCATGCCAGGTCTCAACTTGGACAAGAATAGATACGCGATCTCTTCCCACAAGGGCAAAGATTGCCGCAAACTATGCTAACAGCGTGCTCGCAAGAATGGAAGCCCAACGCCTCGGCTTCAACGAAGCGATTTTACTTAACGTTGAGGGAATGGTGGCTGAAGGTTCAGGGGAGAATATCTTCATGGTAAACAATGAGGAGATTTTCACACCGCCTTTGAGCGCCGGCGTACTCCCGGGCATTACGAGAGATTCAGTTATCGAGATAGGAAGACAGATGGGTTATCAAGTGAAGGAGGAGAACTTTAGTCGGAGTGACCTGCTTTTGGCTGAAGAGGTTTTCTTTTCTGGAACCGCGGCCGAAATAACGCCAATCCGAGAAATAGATGGGCGCAAGATCGGAAATGGAGTTCGCGGACCAGTGACAGAGAAGATACAAACGAAATTCTTCGATGTAGTGAAAGGAAAAGAGCCCAACTTTTCCAAGTGGCTTGAGCCCGTCTAATGTACGTCTTGTTTCAAGATCCTAGAGAGCTACTAGACTTATTATGGCCACTATAAGAAATGCAATTCCGGCATAGAATATACTGCCCGTGAGGAACCACACAATTATTGCAACTATGATGGCGGGCAGGAGCACTATTAAGACGCCAACGATTAAGATGATGACAAGAATCCCAATTATGAGTAATATAAAACCTCCAAAGATATCCGCGATGCCGGACAGTATCCCCAAATAAGGTGCATAGGGTAGCACCTGAATCATACTGAACAATACCGCCATATCTGAAAGGAAAAGCACTTTTGTCTTCAGCCGATCCTTGTTGTTGTATTGTGTTGAAATAAACTGAATAATACGAGGTTTCTAGAAGACAAAGCTCAATGTTTTATTCAGCTTCTGGCCTCAATTTCGAACCGTTAATAGACCGAGGCCAATAACAACAAGAGTAATAAGGTAGGACAGGGTATAGCATAACAATGGATATTAAAGAACAGATTTTCATACAACCGGTTTGTTTGACCACGCATCACATTCAATCTTCACAAAAACCGCCCGCCTTGGCTCCTAGGCTGGAGTAGAATTAACATTCATGTCAGAGCATATAGGAACTCGACAGCTTTATCCCATAAGGGGCGGATACTACGTCCCCGCCGAAACCTTCGTCCTGCTTCAGGATTATGAAGAGAAAGATTGGCCCGAAATAGTGTCAATTGTCGCAGCTTATACCAACGGTTACAGCAACAAAGTATCACTGAGTCAGGAGGAAGCTGCGAGCCTGCTAAACAAGTTCTCAAGGAAACAAAAGGTTGACCTTGACATTGATGAAAGGATGCAACGGATTCTCTTGACGCTCGTAGAAAGATCGCCTCGAAGAATCTGGGAAATCGCAGAGATAGTCGAGCCTCCGATTCAGCGAGGCCGTAAGATAATTCCTAGTCCTCACTTGCGCTCTGCGATCAAGAGGATGAATGGGACGCTCATTATGAGTACAAAGAGTGAAGTCGAGATCACCGACGCCGGACTTAAGGCCATATCTAAGATAGTTGGTTCTGCCAAAATTGCAAAGGCAAAAAGAGATGGGGAAGCAGCAAAGGTTGCCAGAGAGCAAGATCTGCAGCTGAGGCGTGAGCAGCACCTCTCGCAGAGTATGCTCTAAAACTGCCTATCGACTATATCTCCGCTGACTGATTTTCTAGTTCTGGGTAATCGATATTTTTTCTGGGTCAGAAAGTTGCAAAGGGAAGGCCAAATTTTCATGTCAAGGACTTATTCCAAGTTACCAAGAAAGACAAGTTTAGCCTCCGGGGGTAAAAAGGTCATTCTCGTGACCTATCCCGACGAATTTGTCAAAGAGGAGGCGCTCGGCCTGGTTGAGGCGGCCGGTTACTCCACGATCCAAGTTGTATCACAGAAGAGATTGTGCAATCAGCAGTTTGGAGTCGGCACGGGAAAAGCCGAAGAGCTTCGAAGCATTGCTGAAGAAAAAAAGAGCCAGATGATTATAATCGATGAAAGACTTTCTTCCTCCCAGGCCCATAATCTTGCGAAATTCTGCCATCAAGAGGTCATCGATAGAGAGAGGCTAATCCTCGACATATTCAATTCTCGCGCGACGACGACAGAAGCAAAACTGCAGGTAAAGCTTGCGGAATTAAAGTATGAAATTCCTCGGGCGAGAGAATCGGTAAGGATTTCACTCAAGGGTGAGCAAGCCGGATTCATGGGGATGGGCGAGTACGCAGTCGACATCAAATTTAGAGCATTAAAGAAACAAATGGTTCTGGTTCAAAAAAAACTTGAAGAGGCAAGGCAGAGAAGACAGCTCTTCAAAGTGTCGAGGGATAAGCTGAAATTCCCTTTTGTATCAATCGCAGGTTACACAAGCAGCGGAAAAACAACGCTTTTCAATAGACTTGTTTCCGAAACAAAAGAAGAATCGCCCAACCTATTTACCACATTGACCACGACAACGCGCGCGTTTGAACCGCTTTCCGGTAAAAAAGTTCTCCTCTCAGATACTGTGGGTTTTATCAGCAGACTTCCGACCTACATGGTTGAAGCATTCAAATCAACGCTTGAAGAGCTAAACTATGCAGACTTAATTTTGCTCATGATAGATATCAGTGAAGCGGTGGAGAACATCCAGATAAAGTATCAGAGTTGCAGGCAAGTGCTTGACCAACTCCATGTCAACCCAGCCAAGATGCTCGTTGTTCTAAACAAGTCAGACCTCGTCGCAAGGGTAGTGATAGAAGAAAAGTTATCCTTGTTCAAAGATGCGCAGACTATCAATATCTCGGCAAAGACCGGAGAGGGGACCAAGAAATTGAGGATAAAGATGGCGGAGTGGGTGTTTGGGGGAGCAGAAAGCGTAGACGAAAATGCAAAATCGTTAACGGAAAATGTCATTCAACCTGCTGTTGACACGGATGCTCGCCTGTGAGTTGTGTTAAGGGATGCTTCGCGTAATGGTCGAAGTTGCGGGCGGAGTTGCAGTAGTAGTACTTGGCATTTTGTTTATCATGTATCTCCCGTCGAGTCCCCTCAACTTTGCGACCGATGCGATATTCTTGGGCGCAGGTGGGATGTTCGTCAGGCGCGCCTATCTCAACAACAAAAAGATCAAGGTTCAAGCGCAATTTTCGAACAGACGTACAAAAAGGCAAAATTCGAAGCAGGATGTAAAGAAGAAACACTAATCTTCATGGAAGATTGCTATTGAGCATGGCTCTGAGAAGGCGTTGTCTCTACCGAAACAGCTTTACCCTCAGATTTCTCTCGGGCAGATCTCATCTTTGCTTCTCTCCTAAGAGTCTTTGAGCTTACGTGACACGGACAGTCGCAGCCAATATCTACACCAATGCATGCCTTGTGCATCGAATGCTTGCACAGATTGCTAACCATGAGCTGGCTCTTGCATTCCTCAGCGTCTTCTGCAATATATATTCATCAACGAGGAATGTATATCTGCTGAAGGATTCTTATCTAAACAGCTTACTATTTTTCAATAAAATGAACCAGTACTTCCGGATTGAGCTTTATACACTCCTGAGAACATACAGAGGTAGAATCTAGGCAATAGACTGAACATGTGAAACAACGCTTATGTATGTTTCAAAAATTGTCTTCACTTAGTTACAGTGCTATGTTCTAAGTGAATCTTCGTGAGACCTCTAGACCTAGATGAAAAGAAAACTCTTTACAATTTCACGAAAACTGTACTTTTGGTCTCGGGGATTCTGCTGACCATTTACGGTGGATGGTTTCTTGTTTCACAGTTCATCACCGCTCCGCATAATCCTGAATTCTGGTTTGGGTTGTTTCCGGGATACATCGGGTCTATGATGATTCTTATTTCACTAGCAATGAAGTTGGAATGGTTC